>SXOW01000230.1 GCA_005778315.1 Acidobacteriota bacterium | reverse complement strand
TCGCCAATGCGACCCAGCGGGTACATCGACAGCGTCTCACCCAGTCGGTCCGGATCCTCCCAGAGTGCCCTGGCAAAATCGGTGCGGATCAAACCTGGGGCGATACAGTTGACCCGGATGTTGTCGCGCCCCCACTCGACGGCCAGATTGCGCGCCAGCTGGAAGTCGGCCGCCTTCGAAATGCCGTAGATCCCCAGCGCGTCGTTCCCCTTGAGGCCCGCGATGCTGGAAACGATGATGACCGCTCCGTCTTTGCGCTCAGCCATCTGCGGCAGCACATGGTTGCAGAGCCATAGGTTGTGCTTGACGTTGGTGGACAGGACCTTGTCATACGCCGCCTCCGTCACGTTCCGCATCGGTCCGTAGGCCGGATTCACAGCGGCGTTGCACACCAGCACGTCAATACGACCCCAGCGCTCCAGGGTGCGGTCGACCAGTTCCCGCGGCTGGTCGAGATACGACATGTGACACGGGATGGCGACCGCCTCACCGCCCGATGCGTTGATCGCATCGGCCACCGGCTGACAACTCTCAAGCCTGCGGCTGGACACCACGACTCGGGCGCCCGCCTCCGCCAACGTCTCGGCGATGACCCGGCCGATCCCCTTGGACGACCCGGTGACCACGGCCACTTTCCCGCGTAGGTTGAACAAGTCGAGATGTGCCATGGGGAACTCAGGTACAGACGGTCGTTGAAGATGGGGCAGCGGCCGGCGCCGGTGGCAACCGCCATCCCTGTGCGACGGTCATTATACGATTGACCCTCCCGCGACCGACCGCGGCCTGCCAGGAGGCACCAGCGTGAACGCGACTGACCGTATGCCACCAATTGCGGATGCCGATATGACGGCCGAACAGCGACAGGCGGTCGCCGACTACGCCGCGACGCGCAACACGACCGTCTTCGAAGGACCGTTCGTGCCACTGCTCCGTAGCCCCGAGTTGCTCGACCGTGTGCAGCGCGTGGGCGAGTATCTGCGGTATCGCAACGCCTTGCCGCGTCGGCTCAGCGAACTGGCCATCTTGACCACGGCCCGACACTGGTCGCAACAGTTCGAATGGAACATCCACGCGGTCGATGCCGCGACCGCCGGGCTCGCCCCGGACGTGATCGACGCCATCGCGGAAGGGCGCCGCCCAGAAGCCCTGGCCGACGATGAGGCCGTGGTCTACGACTTCAGTCTGGAGCTCCTCCACAACCGGAGCGTGAGCGACCCCACCTACGACCGCGCGATCGCCCTGGCTGGAGAACAGGGCGTCATCGATCTGGTGGGGATTCTGGGGTACTACTCGTTGCTCGCCATGGTGATGAACACGGCCCGGACACCCCTGCGGGACGACATGACAATGCGGCTCGAGCCCTTTCCCGCGCCCTGCTAGCGACGCTGGTCAAAGCGCCGTCCCGCAAGGGCCGAGGCGATGTTCACTTTCTGGATGTCGATGGTGCCGCCGGCAATGCCCCACCCCCAGGCGTCACGCATGCGGCGTTCCATCGGATAGTCACGCGAATAGCCGTAGCCACCCATCAACTGCACGCCCGCACTTGTCACTTCGCGCGCGGCCTCGTTCGCCACACACTTTGCGATGCTGGAGTCCAGAATGGAGGGGAGGCCACCTTCCGCGCCCTGGGCCGCCCGGTAGATCAGCAGTCGCGACGCCTCGACGCGCATCGCCATCTCGGCCAGCTTCAACTGCACGGCTTGAAACTCGATCACCGGTTTGCCGAACTGGCGCCGGTCCTGCACCCAGGTCAGCGCTTCCTCCAGGGCGCCCGATGCCTGACCGAGCGCCATCGTGGCGTTGCCGCACCGCTCGAGATCGAAGGCCTGCATCAGTTTGGGAAATCCTCCCGCGTGCACCACGATCTGGCTGACCGGCACCGAGACCTCGTCGAAGTAGAGATCGGAATCGGGAATACCGCGGAACCCCATCAGCTGCTCCTGCTCGCCGAAAGTGAACCCCGGTGTGTCGTTGTCGACGAAGACCGCTCCAATCCCTTTCGCGCCGGGCGCGTCTGACAACCGGCAGTAGACCAGATACGCGTCCGAGTGCCCACCGCCGGAACACCACCGCTTGGCCCCGTTGATGACGACCCGATCCCCGCGCACCTCCGCCCGCGTCCTCAGGTCGGTCAAAGCAGTCCCCGCGTCAGGCTCCGACATCGCCACCGCGACGATCATCTCCCCACGGCACACGGCCGGAATCACGCGTTGTTTGAGCGCCTCGCCGGCGAAATGGGCCAGCGCATGGACCGGGCCGGCCACCGACTCGAAGATGGGAAACGCGACCGCCGATGACACCTTGGCGAACTCCTCGAGCACCAGAAACGCGTCGACATTCCCCAACCCCAGTCCCCCATACTCGGTGGGCACATTCACCCCGAGGAACCCCATGTCGGCGTACCGGCGCACCCACTCCCGCGACAGCGGTGTCCCTTCACGCTCGGTCGTCTCCGCCACCGCAATCATCTCGCCACGCGCAAAGTCGCGCGCTGCTGCCTGCAATGCCTGCTGCTCATCAGTGAGCCGAAAATCCATACTGTCCTCCCACCTCAGCCGTCGCTCGCGGGATTTCCGCCAGCCGCCGACGCGGTGAATGGTACACTCGCCGACCGTTTGACCATCACGAGGCAGGTCAGGCCCCCTGGCCTGCTGCCTCAGGGAGACCCACGCGATGTCCACCGTAAAACACGATGACGGTTTGCAGGCCCGCCGACGCGTACTCGGCGACGAGTACGTCGACCGCGCCATGGCGGGGATGGACAGCTTCAACGCCGAATTCCAGGCGATGGTCACTGAGTACTGCTGGGGACAGGTCTGGACCCGATCCACCCTCAGCGATCGCCAGCGCAGCCTGATCAACCTCGCGATGATCTCGGCGCTCAACCGTAGTCACGAATTCAAGGTCCACGTGCGCGGCGCTATTCGCAACGGCTGCACGGTCGAGGAGATTCGAGACACGTTGATGCAGGTCGCCGTGTACTGCGGCATTCCCGCGGGGGTGGAGGCGTTTCGTCTGGCCCGCGAGGTCTTCGACGCCGAGGGGGTGAAGCCGGACGCGATTCGTTAGCCGCTCCCTGCACCCGGTGGTGCGGGCGCTCGGGGCTGGTTTGATTCGGGCTGCCCGCCGGGCTGCTAGGCGGCGGCTCGGGGATCCCGGACGCGCTGCAGCAGCACCAGACCGAGGATGAACAGCCCCGTCAGGGCCAGGAACGCGGGCCGTTGGTTGCCGCCCGCCCACAGCGTGACCGTGCCGAACAGCATCGGACCGATCACCGATGACGACTTGCCGCACAACGCGTAGAAGCCGAACATCCCGGCCTCCTTGCCGTCTGGGACCAGCGACGACATGAACGCGCGACTGGCCGCCTGCACCGACCCCAGGCCCAGACCGGCCAGCACCGCCATCCCGTAGAACAGGACCCGCGATTCAATCACATAGGCGGCAACGCCCACGAAGATCCACAGCGCCAGCACACCGTTCAGCACACGCTTCGGACCATACCGATCGGTTGGCTTCGCCAGCGCGAAGGCGCCGATCAGACCCGAGAACTGGACGACCAAAAACAGCACGATCGTGCCCTGCTGGTCGAAACCAAACGTCTCGGTGGCCACGACGCCGGCCATCACGATGATGGTCAGGACCCCATCGATGTAGAAGAAGAACGCCACGAGAAAGTTGCGCAGGTCGCGAAGATCCCAGACCTCCCCGACGATCGTCCGAAAACTGGTCAGGCCCCACCGGGCGGCTTGCGCGATGGTCATGTCGGTCGGCTGGTCCTTCGGCAACACCAGGAACGCCGGAATGGAGAACACCAGGAAGAAGCCGGCCACCAGGAACCAGACCAGGTCGATGCGGTCGCCGGCGAACGGAATCACCATCAGGAGGCCCAGCGCGGACCCCAGGTAGCCGACCCCGAACCCCAGGCCCGACACCCACCCCTGGCGATCGGCCGGCGCGATGTCGGGCAGATACGCGTTGTAGAACACCAGGGCGCTCTCGAACCCCACATTGGCGACGACGAACAAGACAAACCCCTGCAGCACCATCCCTGGTTGCAAGGTCGACATCATCGCCACTGCGGCGAGACAGATCGACGTGTAGGCGAGCATGAACCGCTTGCGCGCGCCACCACGATCGGCCACCGCGCCCAGCAGCGGCGAGGACACGGCCACAACCAGCGCGGAGAGCGAGACGGCCCGCCCCCACCAGAGCTCGCCCACACCACCCTCGCCTCCGACCACGAACGTGATGTAGAACACCGGGAACACGGCGGTGGTCATCACCGCCGGATAGACGGAGTTTGCGAAATCAAAAAGCGCCCAGGCGCCAACATGCTGCTTGTTCATCGCCGTTCGTTCCACGCTGCCTCATCATTAGACCACCCTTGTTGAACGGCACGTACAATGCACATTGGCATGATTTACGTGATTCGACACGGGCAAACCGCCCTCAACGCGCAACGGGTCGTCCAACATCCGGAGACGCCCCTCGACTCCGTCGGCATCGAGCAGGCTGAACGGCTGGGCGCGCGTCTGGCCGGTATCGGGCTCACCAGAATCCTCAGCAGCGACTACGCCCGGGCGCGCCGCACCGCAGCCGCGCTCAACCCGGTCGGCACCATTCGGACGGACCTGATAGCCCTGCTGCGAGAGCGGGACCTGGGACACCTGAGCGGACGGCCGTATGCGGAAGTCGAGCATCAGTTCTTTGGGCCGGACCATGACCCGCCTGGCGGCGAAGCGTGGCCCGCGTTCCTCGCCCGGGTTGCGTCGGCGTGGGCCCATGTGGCGTCGGTCGCACGCAGGCCGACGGAACAGGTCGCGGTCGTCACCCATGGACTCGTCATCAGAGCCCTGGCGGAGTTGCACTTGAGCTACGGGGGTGAGGCCGCGCGACCAACCCGTTTCCGCAACACGTCCGTCACGATCGTGGATCCGACGCCACCCTGGACCGTCCGACTCTCGGCCTGCGCCCGCCACCTCGACGAGTACGGCGCCGAGGGGAGCGGCGCGCCGTCCTCCACGCCGACACGGCCGGCCCGCTCCGCTCTATAATCGGCAACGTCATCAAACATCAAACACGCACGCCACTCCCGGGAGGGCACCATGAGCACAAGACGACGAATCGCGACCGGGCTGGTCGCGCTGGGCTGGATACCAACGCTCGCCTTCATCGGTGCGCATTGGGTTGGCGACACGCACGCGGACGCGCAGACTCGGACGCCAATCAAGGTCACCCGCATTTTCAGCGGTCCGGACAATCAGACCCACGCCGAGGAATACGAGGTACCGCTCGGCGCGCCGCGCGGCGCCACGGAACTGTCCGAGGAGGTCGCCGTCACCAGTCTGCAGTTCCGCCGGACGTCATCGGCGTATGATCTGCCCTTCCACACGGCACCGCGTCGGCAATATGTCATTACGCTGCGGGGGGAGAGCGAGATCGAGTTGGGCGACGGAACGAAGATCCGGTTGCACCCGGGACACATTCTGCTGGCTGAGGATGTCACCGGCCAGGGGCACATTTCGCGAGCGATCGGGACGGACGATAGGATTTCGCTGTTCATCCCGCTCGCCGACCAAGACTAGTGTCCTCGCGACCGCCATCAGGCGCGAGGTCAGAGGACGTGCCAACCCACGACAACACGATCGATACGTCGACGCTGTTCGATCTGAGCGGCAAGACCGCGCTGATTACGGGCGGCTCCAGAGGCATCGGCAAGATGATTGCCGAAGGCTATCTCCAGGCCGGCGCGACGGTGTTCATCTCCTCGCGCAAGTCGGCCGTGTGCGAGGAGGTGGCGACCGAGTTGTCCTCCTTCGGTCCGTGCCACGCACTCCCAGCCGATATCGCAGACACCGCTGACCGCGCGCGGCTCGTTGCCGAACTCGGTGCCCTGACCGACCGACTCCACGTCCTGGTGAACAACGCGGGCGCCGCGTGGGGTGCGCCGTACGACACATTTCCGGAGGATGGATTCCGGAAGGTGCTTGAACTCAACCTCACGGCGCTGTTCTTTCTGACCCGCGATCTCACCCCGCTGCTCTCCGCCGCCGGCCAACCGACCGACCCGGCCCGCATCATCAATATTGGTTCGATGGACGGGCTCAAGGTGCCAACGGTCTTGCAAACCGGCACCTTCCCGTACTCCGCGAGCAAGGCAGGCCTGCATCACATGACCAAGGCCCTGGCCCTGGAACTCGCGCCACGACACATCACGGTCAACGCGGTCGCGCCGGGCTTTTTCGAAAGCAAGATGACGGAAGCCTCCCTCGGGCGATTTCGTGCGGACATTGAGCGCAACTGCCCGCTGGGCCGGATCGGACGTCCAGAAGAAATGGCCGGGATTGCGATCTACCTCGCGTCGCGCGCGGGCGCCTATACCAACGGCGCGGTCATTCCCGTGGATGGCGGGACGTCAGTAGCGTAGGCCACACCGCGTGGCGCGCGGTCCTGAAGCGTTTGTCGAGCCACGACTCGGCTGGCATACTCTGGTACGTCCCCACGGCGTTGCGCAGACGACACCTCACGGAGGCAGGATGATCCACCGGAGCCCCTACCCTGACGTGCAGATCCCGGACGTCTCGCTACAAGACTTTCTCTTCGCGCATGCGGCCGCCTATACGGACAAGGCGGCCTTGATCGACGGCCCGACCGGGCGAACGCTGACCTACGGACAGCTGGTCGCCGCCGCCCGCCGGACCGCGGCCGGGCTCGCCGCCCGCGGATTCAGGAAGGGCGACGTGCTGGCTATCTGCAGCCCCAACGTGCCGGAGTATGCGATCGCCTTCTTCGGGGTCGCCACCGCGGGCGGCATCAACACCACGGTCAACCCCCTGTACACGGCGGATGAGCTGAAGCGGCAGTTGCTCGACAGTGACGCAAGCTTTCTGGTGACGGTGCCACAGCTCCTCGCCAAGGCGACAGAAGCGGTCGCGGGCACGCGCGTCCGCGAGATTTTCGTCTTCGGTGACGCGGACGGCGCGACCCCGTTCGCCGCGCTGGCGACGGGCGATGGCCCTGTGCCGGAGATCGAGATCGACCCGCGCACGGATCTCGTCGCGCTGCCGTATTCAAGCGGCACGACCGGTCTGCCGAAGGGCGTGATGTTGACGCACCACAACCTGGTCTCCAACGTGTGCCAGACCCATTCGGTCGAACAGCTGTCGGACGAGGAGGTGCTGATCGGCATTCTGCCCTTCTACCATATCTACGGCATGGTGGTCGTCATGAGCGGCGCGCTCCGAGCCGGGGCCACCATCGTCACGATGCCGCGATTCGATCTGGAGCAGTTCCTGGAGTTGCTCCAAACGCACGCGGTGACGATGGCGTACCTGGTCCCCCCCATCGTGTTGGCGCTCGCCAAGCATCCGCTCGTGGACAATTACGACATCAGCGCCTTGCGCAACGTCCTCTCTGGCGCCGCGCCGTTGCCAGAGCCAGTCGCGCGGGCCTGCGTCGAACGGCACGGACTGATGTTGCGACAGGGGTATGGCTTGACCGAGACCAGCCCGGTGACGCACGCCAACGGGAAAGACCGCGAGATCAAGCACGACTCGGTTGGGGTCGCGTTGCCCAATACGGAGTACCGGATTGTCGACCTGTCGACCGGAGCTGATGCCGACACCGAGGGCCTGGGCGAGGTCTGGATTCGGGGGCCGCAGGTCATGAAGGGCTACTTGAACAACCCAGAGGCCACCCGCGACATGCTCGATGACGACGGCTGGCTCCACACCGGCGACATCGGGTACGCCGACAGCGGCGGCTATCTGTTCGTGGTCGACCGTGTGAAGGAGCTCATCAAGTACAAGGGGCTCCAGGTGGCACCGGCAGAACTCGAAGGCGTCATTCAGGGGCACCCCGCGGTGGCTGATGTGGCCGTCATTCCAACGCCCGATCCGGAAGCAGGTGAGATCCCGAAGGCCTATGTCGTGCGCAGGCCGAACATGGAGGTCACGGCGGAAGCGATCATGGCCTACGTCGCCGACCGCGTCGCACCCCACAAGAAGGTGCGAGAGGTCGAGTTCATCGACGCGATTCCGAAGGTGCCGTCCGGCAAGATCCTGAGGCGCGAGTTGCGGGACCGCGACCGTGCCGCCCGGCAGGGCGCGAGCGCCTGAGGTCGGGCGGGACGCTACTCCGGCAGACGGAACGCGAGTAGCTCGCCTGCCACGCCGCCGCCACTGGTGGCCACCACGATGTACTGCGCGCCCTCGTGCATGTAGGTCATCGGCGAACCGGACACGCCGACCGGCATGAAGACCTCGCCGACCTCCGCTCCCGTCTGTTTGTCATACGCGCGCAGCATGGCGCCCTGCTCGCCGGAAGGCGTCATGAAGGTACCCGGTTCTCCCGCGATCACCAGCGTCTGCGTGATCAGTGTGCCGACGCGGCCAATGCGGCCGGTGCGCGGGATGTCGACGCCTTGCAGATCGGGGTGCTCTCGCACATTGTCTGGCGTCTCGCCGTGCGCCACCTGCCACAGGATGTCCCCGGTCTTGAGGTCGATCGCGGTGATACGCCCCCACGGTGGCTTCACCAGCGGCAAGCCGCGAATCGTCAAGTCACGCTCAGGCGCCGGCACACCCGCCGGATTACCCCGAATAAAGTTCATATCCGACCGCTCAGCGTCGTGGACGAGCCCGAGCGAGACGACCTGCGTGAACGAGTACTGGTAGAAAATGCCCGTCTCCGGGTCCACCGAGCCACCTGGCCAGTTCGTTCCACCACCGGTCGATGGCAGCATCAGTGTGCCGTACTGCCCATCAGGGTCGGCGACCACCGGCGGTGTGAAAATGGGCCCCATGCCAAAGCGCGATGCGCGCTCGAGTGCCTCGGCTCGCAGCTCCGGAGTGAAGTCGATCAAGTCGTCGACACTCACGCCCTGCCGGTCGTAGGCGGGCGGCTTGCTCGGGAAAGGCTGAGTCAACGCGAGCAGCTCGCCCGGAACGTCGGATGCTGGCATCGGCCGCTCCTCGATCGGCCAGATCGGTTCACCCGTCTCGCGGTCCAGCACGTACAGCCAGCTCTGTTTGCTGGGCTGAGCGATCACCTTGGTTAGCCCCGGTCGGCCCTCGATCGCGACGTCGACCAGCACGGGCGCGCAGGGAAAGTCCCAGTCCCACACGTCATGATGGATCGCCTGGAAATGCCACAGACGCTCTCCGGTCTCGAGGTCCACCGCGACGATACTGTCTGAAAACAGGTTATCGCCGTGACGATGTCCACCGTAGTAGTCATTGGTGGGCATCTCGGTCGGGAGATACACGATGCCAAGCTCGAGGTCGACACTGATCTGGTCCCAGACGCCGGTATTCCCCGTATACCGCCACGAGTCGTTGAGCCACGTGTCGTTCCCGAATTCGTCGCCGCCCGGTATCGTGTGGAAAATCCACTTCCGGGCGCCGCTGTCGGCGTCGAACCCTCGAACGTAACCCTTGGTGTTGCGCATCGACTCCGGCGCGCCGCCGGACACGTGGGCGGCCCCGATGATAATCGTGTTGCCCGCCACCAGAGGGGTTGCGTGGAGTCCAATCTCCCCGGACAGCGGATCGATGTCCTGGTCCATGTTCTGCATCAGATCCACGATCCCGTCGACGCCAAAACCCGGTATCCGCTGCCCGGTGACTGCATCGAGCGCGACCATGCGGTACCCCGGTGTCACGTAGATGATCTGCCCGCGCCCGCCGCTCGCGGTGTCGTCCCGATAGGCCAGACCGCGGCCAGACAAGCGACGCGGTGCGGCGGACCCTCGCTCGCCCTCGTCCAACCGGTGCATCCACAGGTACTCTCCGGTCCCCGCGTCGACGGCAACCACGGAACGCCGGGTACCGACGGTCGAGTAGACGACCCCACCGACCATCAGCGGTGTCGACTGGAAGTTGTACTCCGGCTCGGGACCGAAGTTGTCCGTCTTCATCCGCCAGACCAGCCCCAGGTCGCTGAAGTTGTCGGCGTTGATCTGGTCGAGCGGCGAGTAGCGCGTGTTGCCTTCATCGCCGCCGTAGTGCCGCCACTCGCCACGCTGTGCCCCCTGCTGCGCGTGCGCGCTGGACACGGCCACCGCGAACAGCAGGCAGACACCCATCGTAGGCCATAACGAACACTGTCGTGAGGTCATCTCTCATGCTCCAGTCTGCACCACCACGTCGGCACGCCGCGGGGCCAGGTCGACCCGGACCGCTACGGGATCGACCCGCCGGTGGTCAGGCGAATCCGGTAGAGGCCGGTCCGACCAGTCATATACAAGGTGTTGCCGTCATCCCCCCAGGCGGCGTTGGCAGGCACCTCGTCAGGCTGGATGGAGCCCAGGTGCGTGCCATCCGGGCCGATCACCCAAATGCCGCCAGGGCCGGTCGCGAACAGGTTGCCGTCGCGGTCAATGGTCATGCCGTCGGCGGCGCCAGGAGCCTCCGCGTCGTTCGCATCGTAGAAGACGCGGCCCGGTCCCAGGGTACCGTCGTCCAGGACGTCGTAGGCGTACCACACCTTGTTCGCGCCATCGGAGTTGGCGACGTACAGCGTCCGCTCGTCCGGCGACAAGCCGATGCCGTTCGGCGCGGACTGATCCGCCAGCCGGGTCAGCGTCCCGTCTGGGCTCAGTCGAAAGATGCCGTTGAAGTCGAGTTCCTTGTCCGGGTCGTCGTTGCCTTCGCGCAGCCCGTAGGGGGGGTCGGTGAAATACAAGGCGCCGCTCGAGTGATACACAGCATCATTCGGGCTGTTCAGTCGCTTCCCCTCATAACGGTCGGCCAGCACGGTGACGCTCCCGTCAGCCTCGATTCGGGACACGCGCCGGTTCCCGTGCTCACACAGAATCAGCCGTCCTTCCCTGTCGATCAGCAGCCCATTCGATCCAACGGAGCGACCGTCGGGGTCGCCGTCAAAGACCGGATCGAGAAAGACGCTGGCCCCCTCGGTCGGCGACCACTTTCGAATCACGTTGTTGGGAATGTCGCTGAACAGCAGATAGGGATCGGGGTCGCCGCGACGCACCCAGACCGGCCCCTCGGTGAAGCCATAGCCGTCGTCCAGCTTCTCGATGACCGCATCAGCCGGCACCAAGGCGTCGAACGCCGGGTCGACCCGCAGGATCGTCCCTGCGCTGTCCGTGCTCTCGGCCGCCACTGGCTCCGGCTCGGGTATCGTCTCATCCACGGGAGCTTGGGCGCCGCAGGCGACCAGGCCAAGCGCCGTCACCAACACACCGAGATATCGTCGATTCACAGTTCCTGTCCTCCGCGACGCAGGGGCGCTCCTGCGCGTCCTTGTCGCTACGGTTAGACGCCGGCGGCAACGGCCGGCACGATTTCTTCTTCCATCAGATCGTAGAGTGACTGCCGATGCGCTCGGAGTCCCTCGCCTGGGTCTGGCGACGAGGTCATCACTGCCACGAGGCGCAGCCCGGGGACGACATAAATGAACTGGCCGCCGTACCCCCACGCGTAGAACGCGTCGTGTCCGTCGACCTCACGTACCCACCACCCGTAGCCGTAGGTCCGTTCAGGTCTCCAGTCGCGGGTCGCGTGGGTGCGAATGGACGAGTGGACCCATTCCTCGGAGACGATCTGTCGGGTGCCGACGCGGCCGCAGTTGAGATACATTTCGCCGATGGCGAGCATGTCGCGTGGCGTCAGCGACATCTCGTTCCCGCCGAAGAAGACCCCCTGCGGATCGACGGTCCATCGGGGCACCGATATGCCCATGGGCTCGGCGAGGTACCGCTGAGCGAAGCGGTGCGTGTCCATCCCGGACGCTTTGGTGATGATGGCAGACAGCAGGTGCGTGCTGCCGGTGCTGTAGATCATCTCGGTGCCCGGGGTCGCCACAAGCGGCCGAGTCAGCACATGTTGGACCCAGTTGCGGCTCTGCACCCACCGCCCGTAGTTCCGGTTGCTGGTCGTCTCCAGCCCGGCCCGCATCGTCAGCAGGTCCTCGACCGTGATCCGGCCCTTCTCGGGGTCGTCGAGATATTCCGGAAAGAACTCGCGAATCGGCGTGTCGAGGCTCTCGATGTCGCCGCGATCGAGCGCGATACCGACCAGGAGCGAGATGATGCTCTTGGAGGCGGACTTCAAGTTCGCCGCCCGATGTCCTGCCGCGCCGTGAAAGTACTGCTCCACGCGGAGACGCCCATCGACCGACACGAGGAGTGAACGCATCCGAGGGAGTTCGGCCACACGTTTCACTACGGGTTCAAACGCCGGCGCAGTTTCGATCGCGGTGGTGGCGCCAGCGACACCGATCCAATTCACCGACGCGACGCATAGGACGCATAACAGGACCGACGCAACGACGACGTAGCGGGCGAAGGAGTTCACAAGTCGCATATCTCGGGCGGGCGCCGCTAGGCGAACGGGTTCTCGTCAGCGCTTGGCCCATAGATGGACGGCACCGGCACCTCGAGCAGCCGGAGATACACTGACAGCTGCCCACGATGGTGATACCAGTGATTGAGCATGATTGCGCGCAACCAGCCGATCCGGGGTATCGACATGAGCGTCTTGTCACCCGCCGCTATGGACCACGACTCCATCATGGCCGCGTCGTTGAACCCGCCTACGATCTCCTTGGCTGTGCTCACGCTCTCGTCGAACGCCGTGAGCAACGCGTCGACGGACGTGGCTTCGGGCTGATCGAAGGATGTCGGCGCCGGGGATGGGTTCGGCACGGCCATGCCGGCCACGTTGCCGGGCGTCGTAGCCACGTGCAGTGCGAGTTGACCGAGCGACATCGACTTGTCGTGCGGCTTCCAGGTCAGCTTGTCGGCAGGGACCCGCTCCAACACGCGGCGCGTCGTGGCGGCTTCCTGCGTGAGTTCTCCAATCAATGCGTCTGCAATGGCCATGCTGTGCTCCTTGGGAAAGTGTCCAGTGTGCCGCCAAGGCGGTTTCCATCAGACCCGCCATCACTCCCAGCTGTCAAGCCCCTGACCACGCATATTTCAGGTGCGCTATGATCGACCCGCTTGTGTCGGGACTTCTCCCGCGTGCGCAGCCATGAAGATCACCCCGACCCATCTTGACGGCGTTCTGCTGATCGAGCTCGACGTCCACGGCGATGAGCGTGGCTTCTTCATTGAACGCTTCAACCGCGATCGCTTCCAGGACCACGGTCTGCCCTCTGTGTTCGTCCAGGACAACCACTCCCGGTCGGCACCCGGCGTGCTTCGAGGGCTGCATTTTCAACACACGCCGCCGCAGAGCAAACTTGTCGGGGTGACGCGGGGGCGCGTCTGGGACGTGGTCGTTGATATCCGCCCGAAATCGGCGACCATCGGACAGAGCTACGAGGTCGAGCTGACCGACATGAACGGACGGCTTCTGTGGGTCCCTGCCGGGTTCGCCCATGGGTTCTGCGTCCTCGGCGACACCCCGGCGGACATGCTGTACAAGGTCGACGCGCCCTACAGTCCGGACGGCGAAGGCGGGATTCTCTGGAACGACCCGGAGCTTGGAATCAGCTGGCCGACTCGTGACCCCGTGGTATCCGCCCGCGATGGCACGATGCCGACCTTTGCGGAACATCGCGCCGCGCAAGCTGGTCAGGACCTCGACTAGTCGGGC
>SXOW01000229.1 GCA_005778315.1 Acidobacteriota bacterium | reverse complement strand
GGTGGCCGCGGCCGCCGCCGGCCTCCCGCCCGTCAGCCCAGACAAGTACGTCGCGACGTCAGCCACCTCGCTGTCGGTCAGACGCATGTCAGGCATGTAGGTTTCGGCACTGTAGTGTTTCGGGTCGCGGACCCAATCGAAGAGCCACTCGAAGCTGGTCTTGTCGCCGATCGCCTGGAGCGGCTGCCCGAACGTTCGCCGCGGGCCTGCATCTTCCCTGGTCTCGTTGCCGGTAATGTGACACGCCAGACAGCCGACGGACTCCACGATGCGCTGCCCGTTGGCAGCGTCACCTCGGGCGGGACTGGGCACGGCCAACTCGTGTTCCACCGAGTTGGCGAACAGATAGGCGGTCACGGCGCCAATCTCAACTTCGTTTCGGACTGCGTACTCAGGCGTGTCCGTGTTCGAGTTGTACCAGACACGCGGCATCCAGGTGCTCGCCTTGACGGACCGGGGATCGCGAATCCAGTCCTCCACCCATTGCTGGTCGAGTTTCGAGGCAATCTTGGTCAGACTCGGTCCCGGCTTTCGCAGCCCCTGGAATCCACGGGTGTTGTGGCAGGCGTAGCAGCCGGCCCGCTCATACATCCCGTACGCGAGGTTCAAATTGGGCGCATCCGGGACGAAGGTCTCCTCTTTGTGGCACTTGGCGCACGAGGCCTCGGTCATGTTGGTCGGGAGCATCGGGTAGTCCCACAGATGCGATTCCTCCCAGTGATACTTTTCTTCCCACTCCGCCATCTGCTCTGGGCCCGAGGGGCTGTGCGCCACATCGATAAATGAAATCGACTGTCCCATCCCCTCGTGACAGACGGTGCACCCGGTCGACTCGACCGGGTGTGGCGACCCGCTGCCGACATAGGCATCAAGGTTGGGATGGGTGCGGAACGGTTGCGGGTACTCCTCGTAGCCGAGCCGGTCGATCGCCAAGTGGCACGTCTGGCACCGATCGATCTTGGACACCCGCGTGAAATTCACGTCGTCGACCATGTCGGGCGTCACGACCTGCCGGACCGTCAAGGTCGGCGCCATGAAGTCGATCATCGGGGCATTCAAGAGATAGTCATTGATCAGACTCGGCTGCAGATCGCCCACAAGGCCCTGCAGGCGCTCGGTTTCTCCTGTCAGCTCGGCGATCTGGTCGTCGACCGCGTCAACCTCTGCGTTGATCGCATTGATCTGAGCGCGCAGGGCTTGGCGCTGCGCTTCCAGAGATTCCACGTCGAGTCCCAGCGCTACCCACTCGTCGTACTGGGCGGCAATAGCCTCTTCGTCTTCAAACTCGGATGGCTCTTCCGCGTGGGCCGCGTGCGCTGCGTCCCGTTCCACCTCGAAGGCGTAGCGCTCGACGTCGTAGTTCGCCTTGAAGAACTGGTAGTTCTGCGTCGCCAAGAACAATTGCCGCTCGACTTCGGCCAGTTGGCTCTCGAGGTCCGCGATCTGATCGGCGCTCGCCGCCGCCTGTTGCCCAGCCGCCTGCCGTGCCGCCGTCAGCTCGGCCAGTCGCGTCTGGTCGACACCCGCTTCCGCCTGCTCCAGCCCCAGCCGGGCGACCTCCAGCTCGAGCTGCGAAAACTGGCGTTGGTAGTTCTTCCACTCCCGATCGTAGTCGTCCCAGACCATCCAGACGGTCGAGAACAGCACGAACAGGCTGCACGCGGCGAAGACCACGTTCAGGAAATCGATGTTGTAGGCGTGTCCGACTGCCCGCTTATCTGCCATGGCGCAACATCTCGCCGTCCGAAGACGGCCTCAAGGTCAAGGTTCCTAAATATTGAGAAAGAACTCCGGGATCGACACGATGTACTTCAGATTGAACACCCAGCGCATCAGCATCTTTACCGGGAGCGACAGCATGGACAGAAACAGCAACACGGCGACGTAGTACCGCGTTGGGCCCAGTTTCTCGTAGTACTTGACGAGCCCCTTCTTGGCCAGCAGAACGGGAAGCCCGACAACATAGAACAACGTGAGCGCGAGCCCGAACATCTCCCGAATGAACCAGTTGTCCGGCAACGCCATCCCGAGTCCACGCACCCAGATGTACTCCGACAACTGGACGTTGGTCAGCGCCTCCAGCTTGTGGATGTCCCAGTACTCGAATGGTCCAAAGAAATTCCAGTTCGGACCACGCAGGAACGTCCCGAGCACAATCAGTGACGACCACAGCACCACGAACCCGAAGAGAAAGATCGTGATCTCGGCCTTTCGCTCGCGGAACGTGTAGTACCCGTTCCCATTCGGATTCTTGTCGACGTACGGGATCGCCATCAACCCGACAATGATGAGCCCGGGCAGCACGACGCCGGCCAGCCAGGGATCAAAGTAGACCAGCATCTCCTGCAGCCCAAGGAAATACCAGGGCGCCTTCGATGGGTTTGGCGTGTTGGCGTTGTTGGCCGGCTGCTCGATTGGCGCTTCGAGCAGGATCGACCAGACGATGAGCACCACCATGCAGACGACCATCGAGATCAATTCGGTGTAGACGAGATCCGGCCAGGTCCAGACACGATCTGACTCGTCCTTCTCCACCGGGGGCTTCCCCGCCGCGATCCGGCGGTCGTTATGCACCGCTTCTCGCATCGAGTACCAGGTGAAGAAAACCAGCAGGAAGATCAAGGCCACGATCGGAACATTGTCCGGCTTGGCGATGATCTTCACGAAGTTCTCGTCAGTCAGCCCGAACCCGAAGAAGATGGCCAACAAGACCATCAGCCCCCAGCCCCAGCGGTTGCTGGAGAACGCCTCGCGTTTCCATACCACGAGCACCAGCGCCACGGTCGTCATGGCGAAGAACAGCCGCGGGTCGGCGACCAGGTCGATAAAGCTCTTCAGCGCGGTCATAAGTCGTTATCCGGTCAACGAGTCTAGAGCGGCCCGGAGATGCCGCCGTCTTTGCGCACCCGCCAGAAGTGCACCGCCATCAGAAACCCGATCACGAGCGGCAGTGCCACGCAGTGCAGCACGTAGAACCGCAGCAACGCCCCCTCCCCGACGACCGTTCCGCCGAGCAGCGCGAACCGCGCGTCGTCCGCCTGGTGCACCAGCGGCACGCCGCCCAGCGTCATGAACTGGGCGCCGGGACCCTCATAGCCAGCCAGTGGCGTCGCACGGGCCATGTTCGAGCCGACCGTAATCGCCCACACGGCCAGTTGATCCCAGGGCAACAGGTACCCCGTGAACGAGAGCAGCAACGTCAGCACCAGCATGATGACGCCGACGTTCCAGTTGAACTCCCGTGGCGGTTTGTAGGACCCGGTCATGAACACCCGGAACATGTGCAGCCAGACCGTGATGACCATCGCGTGGGCGCCCCACCGATGCATCTCACGCATGATCCCCAGTGGCACGTGCTCACGCAGGCCGACGATGTCCGAGTACGCGTACTCGAGGGTCGGCCGGTAGTAGAACATCAGCAGCAACCCGGTGAACGTCAACACCAGAAACAGGAAGAAGCTGATGCCGCCCATGCACCACGTGTAGCGAAGTCGAACGCCGGACTTCCGCAAACGTACCGGATGCATATGCAGGAAGACATTCGACAGCATGACCAACACACGGTTCTTGTCGTTGATCGGTGCGGTGTGCCGGAATATCGATGTCCAGACCTGCGTCTCAGTAATCCAGTCCCACGCGCGGACGAGCGCAGGGGCTTTCGGTTCGATGGTCTTGGTAGCCATGTGTCGGTTAGCGTCTGTGCACGAACGTCAATGTGGTGTCTGGATGTCGAAGCGCCGTACTGCAATCAGAGTGGGAGGAACGAATCCGGGTTGGTCCACGCGCCCAGTTCCTCCTGGAACTTCACCCCTTTGTCGATCAAGATCTGGCCATCTTCGGCCAGCGCGATGCGCGTACGTTCCAGCGGTCGGGGGGCTGGCCCCTCGAAGTTGATCCCGGTCGGCCGGAAGCCGCTGCCGTGGCAGGGGCATTTGAACTTGTTCTCCGCCGACAGCCAGTTTGGCGTACACCCCAGGTGCGTGCAGATGGAAAACAACGCGTAGAATCCTGGTACTTCGTGGGCGTAGTCGTTCTCGGTGCGCACGATCCAGACCCCTCGCGTGTCCTTGAATCGTTCGTCGACGCCAACCCCATAGTCAGCAGGGAACCCCACCGTGAACTGGGTGGGAGGCTCATTCAGCACGTTCGGGAACATGAAACGGCCGGTGGCCGCCAGGCATCCCGCGTTGGCGGCGGTAAACGCGCCCCATGCCAGCCCCATCCAGCCGCGACGCCCCATGAGCGGCGACGAATCGTCCTCGCCGGCCGGGGCCTCCTTGGCGACTCTGGCGGCTGGGCTCGTCGTCCGGCCGGCCAGCTTCGTGTCGTTGTCTAGTATAGCGGCCGGTTTCGCCGCCGCAGGCTTCGCCGCCACGGCCGGGACCGCCGGTGTCTCTGGGGCGTGGGTCTTCGGTTCGTCAGCCATTCTGCATTCCTATCGTCTCCACGGCCACAGCGTGCCTGGACAGCGTCGACCTACTGTCGCTCGGCGACGTGACGACCAAACGGCGCAGCCTCAAGGGCTTCGAGCGTCTGCATCGCCGCCTGGCGTACCTTCAAGCTTTCATCTCCACCGGCCAGCGCCTCGACCGGAGATCGCAAATCGGCAGCCACGCTGGCAGCCCCGAGCACAGCCACCGCACGCAAGCCGCTGATCATGACGTCGGTCGCCGGGTCCTGAAGCGTCGCAGATGCGGTGACCTCGCGACTCACATACTCACGGTCGAGCATCCGTCGCAATACCGTCAACCCGCGATCGTCGCCGTGATACGCAAGAGCCACCGCGGCGTTCCACTGGACATCGGGCACCGGGTCACTGAGTGCGGTGCGCAGCGTAGTGGACGTCCCATCGGCGCCATCGGCGCCATCGGCGCCATCGTCGCCATCGTCGCCATCGTCGCCATCGTGGGGCAAGCCGCCCAGGGCGTACACCGCCATCTTCCTCACACCCGGGTCGGCCGACTGATACAACTCGGCGATATCCGGCACCGCCGAGGCATCACCCAGAGACCCCAGCGCCCAGATCACACTGATAACCGTCTCACTATCCGCATCATTCAAGGCGTCGGTCAGCGTCGCGACAGCATCGGCCGGGACCGGGTCCAATCGACCGATTGCCAGAGCGAGATAGCGGCGGATTCGGGGATCATCGTCGTCCGATTCGACAAACGCGCGCACCAGGGCAGGG
>SXOW01000228.1 GCA_005778315.1 Acidobacteriota bacterium | reverse complement strand
CGAACTGCATCCCCTCGACGACCTCGAGAACGGTTTCGATGCCCTTGGCCTCCTCGACCGAGACGACGCCCTCGCGGCCGACCTTCTCCATCGCCTCGGCCACGAGTTCGCCGATCTCCTGGTCACCGTGGCCCGAGATGGTCGCCACCTGCGCCCGCTCGCGCTGGCTCTCGACCGGTCTCGACAACCGCTTGAGCTCGGCAACCACGACCGCGAGCCCGCGCTGCAAACCGCGTTTGATCTCGATAGCGCTCGAGCCCGCGGCGATGTTCTTCAGCCCCTCGTCGACGATGGCACGGGCGAGGAGGATCGAGGTCGTGGTCCCGTCGCCGACGGCATCGCCGGTCTTGACCGCCGCTTGGCGGATCATCTGCGCGCCGAGATCCTGCTCGGGATCTTTGACCGAGAACTCCTTGGCGATCGTCACCCCGTCATCGCACACGAGAGGAACACCCCATTTCTTGCCGACCAGGACTGACTTCGATCTCGGGCCCAGTGTGACCCCAACCGTTTCGGCGAGGGCACGCACGCCCTCCGCCACCTTCTGCCGGGCCTCTGCCCGGAACAGCACGTGCTTATGCGCCATTGCTCACCTCTGAAACGAAGTCCGTGCCCGCCGTCCCTTCGGGTGTCCAGCGATCGGAGTGGCTTGCCGTCGAGCCGCGTCCCGCCGGATGAGGCGTGTGAGCACTCTACCGGCCTCGGACTTTCAGCCCCCTTCGCGACATCGCCGAAAGCGTCCACCACTCGCGAGGTGTTCATCCCTCGCTTCGTTCCGCCCCCAGGTTTTCTCAACCTCTCGACGGTTTGCTCCGCTTTCGGTTCCGCAGGCTTGTTACATCCCACTGCCGCGTCCAGGGTTCTCTCCGGCTCGAGCGGGAGCCCATCCCACGGTCGCTGGACGAAGCAAGCACGTGCACGGCGTGTGCCACATCCGCCTACCCGGAATGGGACATCCGATCGACCACCTGCGCAGGCACGGCCAGAGCCGCCGCCCACCCAGGTCACGTCGGTTCGCGAGGTGCTTGGTCAGGGTCGCCTCGGCGGCCGGCGGCGACCGCCGCGAGCACTGTCGCCTTGACATCGGCCTCCGTTTGGCAGCCGGTCAGGTTGAGCCGTGCATCGAGGACCGCGTCCAGTGCGCCGCGAATGATCGCGGCGGCCGGGAGCGTCGCCCGGGTCCTGCGGGCGATCGTGTCCCTGAGCACCTCAAGTGCCGCTCGTTGATCCGGCCGCAGCGTAACGGTGAGCTGACAGCGCGCCGGGCGCACCGGTGCATAGTGAATCTCGACCTCCTGCGTCCGACCGGTCACGCGGTCATAGAGCGTCTCGATCACCGTGCCTTTCCGCAGCTTCTTCTTCGCCATGGGGCTCTCGTCGATGAGATCGCGGTGGCCGGGAGCGGCTGACCACCGCTTGACGACTCAGGTACTGGCTTCGTCCTCTCTTGCGTTCGACACGAGACGTTCCGCAGCCAGGCTCACCCGACGACCCAGACTGAAACGTCCCGAGCCCGGTGGACGAGTTCCTCCGCCACGTGATGCCGGAAGAGGTCCGGCCAGCGCGCGAGGCGGGTGCGACCGATGACGATTGTCCCGAAGCCGTCCGCTTCGGCGACCTCGAGCAGGTCTGACACCACCTGGTTGATCTCGCCCACGATGTGGATGCGATCGGCGAACGTTTCGGTCTCGATGATCTCGTCCGGTACACCGCCGTCACGCAGAACGTCCTTGATGTCGGCGAAGACCACCTCAGCGTCGTCCCGAGCGCGCTGCTGGAACGCCTCGCGCTCCGCGTGCATCAGCGCCTCGATTTGCTCTTCCTTTTGCGCATCGTCGGCGCCGCCGTGCTCGAGCAACGAGGCTGGAATCGGCGGCAGAATGCTCAGCAACCGCACACAGACGTCGGTCCGGCCCGCGACCACCTGGGCCACATAGCGTGCAACCCGCCGAGAGACATCCGAATCGTCGACGGCGACAAGAATCCGGTTTGCATTCATGGCAACCCCGCTCCTCTCCCACCGCGGTCGAGCTTCTGTTTAAGCGTCTGACGAACATCTATGCAGGTGAGCCCGCCGAACCCCTGTTGCTTCAGGGCCTCCGTCGCGCGTTCCACCGCCACGGCGGGCGGGACTGACAGATCCACGCGTAGACCATATCGGGTCTCTTCCATCTCGTCTCCTCCTCCGCACGAACAGGCACGGTCCGCCGCCGATGCGAGGTCCATTTGAAGAGCAAGGATGCTGCCGCCGATACCCGGGCGCTCCAGGCGGGTCGGATACCGGCAAACGCAGCGGGATCCATAGTCCGGCGGAGCGGGTCGTTTACGCGTCAGGTGGAAATGCCGCAGCCTGGCGCGGGATATTCCCCGCAGCGGGCAGCTGCTCGCGCCGGTCGTTCGCGCGTAACGGGCAGGCCACCCAGGGCGGGGTGGTCGCCCTAGGGTGGTTCAAGATGAATCTCGCGCGCATCGATTCTGGAGGTGTCGCCGGTCGTGGGACGGGACCGGGGATCTCAGGCGACCTGAACCGCCACCGCGCGGCGTGCGGACCGACGCGGGGCAGATCAGTCGCGTCCCAATTCCTGAGACGGTGCCGCGGTGAGATAGTTTCAGCGCGCCAAAACGACGAAGACCTCTGAGGCTGTCGCATGTCAGGGGGAGAAGGGGAAGACTGCGATGTCAAACACCGCACCGCGTCTCAACGAGGATGGTCCGCGCGACGGCGACCTGCTCATCACTCAACGTGACGAGGGGCGAGGCCTCGTGCCGCCCCGGTTGACGAGCAAGAGCACGGGCTCGTCGCCCGCGCCACGCACCGCGCGCGCGTACGCGTTCTCGTCGGCGACCGCCTGACGATTGACTTCCACGATCACGTCACCCTGACGCAGCCCGGCTTCCGCCGCGCGCGTACCGGGGGCGACGTTGGATACGACCACGCCTGTCGTCCCTGCCGGTAGCTCGAGCTGCCTGGCGGTCAGGTCGTCGGCGTCGACCTTGAGAATGGCCACGTCGGTCTGCCGATCGGTACCGACGACGGTGGCCTCGTATTCCTGGCCTTCGGCGAAGGTCAGCACCACCTCGTCGGCACCCTCCACGACATGGTTGTTCGTCAGCACGTACCCGTCAGCGCTGACGATGACTCCGGAGCCCCGGCTACGCTCCCGCCGCTCGCGCGGCACCCGATACTGACGCGAGAACTCGTCGCCGAAAAAGCGCTCGAAGAACGGGTCCGAGAAGAATGGCGACGACGGCGCCCCATCGGCCGCCTGGACGACCTTCGACGTCGCGATGTTGACGACGGTCGGGAGCACCTGCTCCAGCATCGCGGCGAAGCCGGGCTCGAGCGCGGGGACGGCACCCTGGGACCCACCGGCCTCAACGAAGAGCGTGGCCTGACGCCCTGTGAGCGGAAACGAGCGCCCAACCTTGGCCGCAACCGTCGAACCAATGCCGGCGCCGACCGCCAGTGCCAGCACGATGATGAGCGCCAGACGAATCCGGATACCGACCATACGTTACCTCCCGCTCCGACTCACAGGCCGATCGCCCTCGTCCCGGGATTCCAGATTCGCCTGGCACGTCCATCGCGCTTCTAGGACGCCTTGATTTCGATCTGGCGGCCGTGTTTCTCCGGAAGTGTGGGCGCCGCCATCCTCACCTCGAGCACGCCGGCCTTGAACGAGGCGGTGGCATCGTCACCCTGCACGCCTTCGGGCAACGGCACGGACCGACTGAAGGCACCATACGACCGCTCGCAGGCGTAGTAGCCAGTGTCCCGCTGCTCCTTTTCTTCCTTTCGTTCGCCAGTGATGAGCAGCGTGTGGTCCGAGATCTCAATCTTGACATCGTCCTTCGCGAGACCCGGCAGTTCGGCCCGGACAACCAACTGGCCGTCCCGCTGGAACACCTCAAGGCTGGGACTCCAGGTCTGGTCCAGTTCAGTGCCTGGGAACTCAGTGCCTCGGAACAGGACCGGGAGCCGGCCCACTCCCCACATGCCTTCGGCCATCCGCTCCATCTCGTCGGACATGCGACGCAGGGCGGCAAACGGGTTGGACCGAATCACGGATCCAGAGCGCGTCAACGGGTTACCTTGTTGGGAAGTCAGTTCAGTTGCCATTGCGACCTCTTCCTTGTTCTTGCTTGTTCTTGCGGTTGTAGTGTGGCTACTGCCAATGTCTGCATGCAGCGCTACAGCAAGCCGGATGCCAAGCTGCGAATCGTCACCGGAAGCGGACGGCGTGAGCCACGGCTACGAGAAAACCGGTGGCCGACCGATCCCGCATCGGTCTTACAGTACGGCAGTCCGGCTCGCCGCGGACGATTTCACTTGGGGTTGGGGAATAGTGCCGGAGAGGGGTCATCCATCGGTGGAGAAACCGCACCTCACAGGATGTACGCGGTGCTATCGACTCGTGTCATGGCACCCCGCAAGCGCCTGGGCGGGAAGGGCGGTACGGACGTTGCACGTGGCAGGCAGCGAAGATCGTTGCCGCACTGGTCCCAAGGAAGGAAGGCGCACTCGAGAGGGCTGAATGGGCAGAACGATGAGGACGGACAAGGACAAGACGACCAAGATGGCCGAGACGATGGATGCGATCGAAGCGGAGCTCGCGGAGATGCGGACCCGTCTGGAGCAGCTGCGGGTGACGGGCAGCCTGGGCAAGATGGAACTGAGAGACAGGCTCCACGCGTTCAACGACGCGTTTGACCCCGCCTACCGGCGGGCCCAGCAGGCCATCGCGGAACTCGCACGCAGCGGCGTGCGGGAATCACGAACGCTGGCCCGTAGTGTGGAGGCCGGTTGGAACGAGCTGCGGAAGACCCACAGGGAACTGTCAGCGCAAGCCGACCGCGAGCGAGCTGGTAGACCTTCGTAAGGCCGCGAGCGACCAAGACAGGCACGTCACTCTCTGGGTTTGCCCGTCATCGGGACGAACCGCACAGGCAGCGTGTCGAGTGTCTCCATACCGGAGACCGTGCGGCGTAGCACGCGCAATTCCTGCGACCGCGTCCCTACCGGAATCACCATCAAGCCGCCGACCGTGAGCTGTTCTACCAACGCGGTCGGAACCTCGTCAGGTGCCGCCGTGACGATGATGCGGTCATACGGCGCATGTTCCGGCCAGCCGAGATACCCGTTGCCGGTGCGCACCTCGATGTTGCGGTAGCCAAGCCCGGACAATGTGTTGCGCGCGCGCGCGGCCAGCGGCGGGACGAT
>SXOW01000227.1 GCA_005778315.1 Acidobacteriota bacterium | reverse complement strand
CCGCAAGGAGTTCTCAGTGCGTCTGCGCTCATTCAGCCATACCGGCATCACCGTGGCGGACTTCAACCGGGCCGTCAGGTTCTATTGGGACGTGTTCGGGTGTCCGTTGGTGGGCGTGTCCGAGGTCCCCGCGGAGCGGCTACGCTCGTTCTTCGGGGTGGACGCAGACCACCCCACCTGCAAGATCGGCTGGATACGTGTACCCGGTGGGGCAGTGCTGGAGATCTTCGAGTTCCGGCCGGGCCAGCCAGCTATTGACGTGCCGTGGAACCGTGCCGGTCTGACCCACATCTGCTTCAACGTTCGGAACACCCGCAAGTGGCACGACTACCTCGCCGGCACAGGCGTCGAGATTGTGAGCGAGCCGGAACAGTCGCCAAACGGAGGCCAGTCGTTTTTCTTCGTCAAGGACGCCGACGGGAATCTCATCGAGCTGACCGAGCTGGGAGCGAAGAATGACTTCCTCCTGCGCTGGATGGGGCCTCTCGGCGGCTGGCTGGCGCGCCACGGGA
Organism: Acidobacteriota bacterium; assembly: GCA_005778315.1. Lineage (GTDB taxonomy): Bacteria > Acidobacteriota > Vicinamibacteria > Vicinamibacterales > UBA8438 > UBA8438. Next base: position 7,213 of record SXOW01000227.1, on the reverse strand, counting down.
AGGTGCGCGACTATCGGCAGTACTACAAGCCGAAGACCGGCGACTAGGCCGGGGAGGCATCCGGTGAGACGACATCGTTGGGGATCGGTCTTCCTGGGGACCACCGGCGCCGAGGCCGGTCGTCGTCTTCCGCGCCAAAGGCAAAGACCGAAACCACTGCATACGAGCCCGCGGCGTTCCCTCCGGTCACCAGCAACGATCCTGCCCTGATCCACGCGTGGGCTTCGAGGCCTTCGGCGCGATCCTGCCTGACGCCGAGATATAACGTGCCGTCGATCCCGCGGCGGCTGAGCATCGTGCGAGCGACGATGGCCTGCACCAGACACGTACAGTCCCACGGCATCCATCGGGCTGCGCGGCTGACTGCCTGCTTCACCCGGCGGGCGGTATGCCGCTGCTCAGCCACGACCTCATCCCTGGTGGACTCATGGCCATGGGCGCCGAGTTTGGGAGCGACCTGACTGAACGGTCGCCGAAGGAGCAGGCGCGCCCAGCCGCACAGGAGTGCGGCCTCGAGAACGGCCGTCCGGTCCGCCCACGGCATCGTCACAAAGGTGCGAAGCGTGCTCACGGTTCGCTTGTCTCAGCCTTCCGCGCACCGGTCAGGATGTTTGGGATGGAATAGTTGCCCTCGTGGCACGCGTACTCGTAGACCACGTAATCGGGTTCGGCCGTCAGCGGCATCGAGATCGTAAAAGGCTTCGTGTACACGTTCGGATCCTCGACGGTCACCGTCCACATGATCGTCTGCTCCGATACCCGTTCGTAGCGTTCGACGACCTTCATGGCCGGGGTCGTGAGGATGCCCTTCAGGCGCCGGCCGGCGCCACTGGTCGCAAGCCAGCCGCGGTTGTGGAAGTTCCGCGTTTCGACGACGAGGACCTCGCCCTCCCAGTGGGCGCGTGCGTCGCCCATCCACAGGCCGATGCGCGCGTCGATATGGGGACGGTCGGACAACGGGATAATCCGGATGTCGTGAATCATTTCGTGCTGCAGGACGACGTAGTCCGGCGTCTGCACGATGCGGTGGGTGTTGTTGTACGCGGCCGGAAGCATGGAGCCCGGCACCCCCCGCGAGAGACAGCGATCCAGCGTGCTCAGGTATTGATAGTGGTCGCCTTCGTGGGCGAGGTAGTAGGCCCTGGTCTCAGACGCCCACGCCTTGATCGGGGCCAGGCCATCTGGCGGATCGACGACGAGCGACGTCTGACCGGTCGACAGCACTGCATCGCCCCCGTCCAGCCAGTAGCTTCCATAGGCACCGAGCTGGCCCCCGGCCGTGGTGCGTTCCGAGGGCGCGGCGTCCTGTGCCCGCAGGGAGCTGACCTGTTGCTGCGCGGCCGCGGCCATTTCTTCATCGGTCAGATAGGCTCGTCCCCCAGCGGAATCGGGACGTTCCGTGGGGGTGATGGTCTTGTTCCCCCACAGCCCCTGCAGGTCTGGTTGTCCGTCTGGTGTGCGTGGCGTCGTCCAGCCAGGGTCCCTGACCCGTTCGACCTGGGCATCCGCCGGCGGGGCAATCCCAGCCAGCGTGAGGATGGCGAGCGCTGCGGTGAGCGGGGCGCGTGTAGGCATGGGACAAACTCCTTGCGTGTTGCGTAACGTGCGGCGCCTGGCATCCAGCGCCCAGATGGATTCTACGCCAACGGGGAAACTCAGACGAGTGTCTGACGGCGCGGGGGGCGCTACGGTGTGGCGATTTCGTAGAGGGCCGCATCGGGGCCCTCATACACCGTGTCCAGGGCAGAACGAAACGGGGCGACGCGAGCGTCCCACGTCGATCGTTCCGGCGACCCACGCAGGTCGAAATGCACGAGGACGTAGCGCACTTCCATACGCGCCAGCCGTGCGAGCGACTCCGGAGAGGGAAAGCCGGCCATCACCGGCGCGTCGGCGACGAACTCGGGCGGAAAATAGTCGCCATAGCCGTTCACGATCCGTTTCCAGTGACGCGTGGAGGCGAGGAGGTAACCGGTGTGCCAGCCGAAGCCTGCCTCCTCGTCATAGAAGGGGAGTTCCAGGACCGGGCCGTCCGCGAGTGGCGCGAGAACACCATATGCCGGTGAGGACTCAGGGGCCGGGTACCACTGAATCGGCGACTCCACCAATTCGACCGTCACCAGAAGCGCCGCCGCCGCGCCCACCAGCCGACCTCGGCGCCGGTTCCGGGTCGACGTGAGAGCGGCCAGCCCGAGTGCGCTGAGCACCGCGAGCGAGAGTGGCAGCAGGACGGCGACGCGGACCGGCGCCCTGATCAGCGACATCACGGGGACGGTCTCATACAGCGCGGTGTAGAGCCCGGCCTGCGGACCAAACGAGAGCCAGATCGCCAGGGCGCCAACCACCCCGTAGAACGCCGCAATATCCCGTCGCGTGCGTGCGACGCCGGTCGCCACAAGCCACGCGCCAACGGCGCCGCCCACGGTCACCAGGAAGCCCGGGAAAAGCACCTCGCGCCAGTTGCGGAGCAGTGGAAGCATCCAGCGGTGCGTCCAGGCGGACGAGGCGAAATAGGCACGCCAGTCGGCGGAGTAGGTGCGCGCCTCGTCGAGCGTGCGGGCGAAACCGGTGTCGCGCTGCAGCTCGAGGTAGGGCAGGAAGAACGGGGTCACGATGGCGATGGACGTGACGGCGGCCAGGAGGCACATGCCCCAGTAGGGGCGCTCCCGCCACAGGCCTCGGGTCACCCCGAAGAACAGGACCCCCACCCCGACGCTCAACCCCGCGAAGATGCCGTAGTACCCGGTGGCCAGGGCCTGGGCGGCGAGGACGGCCCCCAGGGTGACTGCACGGCCAACCGTGCGCTGGTCCACCAGGCGGTGGAGGGCGAGCAGCGCCAGCGGGAGTCCGCCCATCAGCTGCAGTGAGATGTGGGGCACTCTGGCGAAGACATAGGGGCAGAAGGCGAATGCGATGGCTGGGGCGACGCACGCGATCGGAGTGTGGGTCAGGTAGCGGGCGAGCGCATACATGCCCACGAACGACAGCATGAACGCCAGGAGCAGCACGCTGTTGTGGGCCACGAACGCGCTGCCGGTGGCGAGATAGGCCGGAACCGCCAGCAGGCCCGCGACCAGGTTGGCCTCCGCGAAGACGAGGCTACCTGGGTGTGGATAGAAGATATTGGTCTGATACAGGCCGGCGGGGTTGGTGGTCAGGGCGTGCGCGACCCACCCCACGTTCCAGATGGCCCATCGGCCGTCAATGCTGTCGACTCGGCCGGCGCCGTCCAGCTGCAGGATGACCGGGTAGGTCATCACGGCCGCCAGCGCGCCGGCCAGCGCCGCCACCGCGATCGCTTCACGCCAGCGCGACGACCGGGCCATGACTCAAGACTCCGACACGAAGTCGGGCTCGCGCCGCGCCGCGGCTGGCATGGACTCCGCGGCTGGGTCCAGGCCAACGTGGGCTTCTATCAGGAACCGGGGGCGTCGGCGAGCCTCGTCGAGCGCGCGCCAGAGATACTCGCCGAGCACCGCCATCATCAACATCTGGACACCGCCGACGACGAGCAGCGCCACCATCAGGGAGGCGTATCCCTCGGGTGGACCCTGCTCCAGCACGAACACCTCCCAGACGATACGTCCCGCAAGTACAAAGCCCGCGAGCGAGACGAGCAGCCCGATGAGCCCCATGGCGCGGATCGGTCTGGTGGTGAACGACGTCACGCAGTCCAGCACCAGCTGGACCCGCTTCTCGAAATTGAACGCGGATTCGCCGTGTAGCCTGGCTTGCTTGGTATAGACGATAGTCTCCTGGCGGAAGCCCATCCAGGTGATGAGCGCCAGGACATGGACGTTCGTTTCGCCGAACTGACAGAAGCCGTCGATCGCGCGTCGGTCCAACAGAAAGAAGTCGGCGCCCGTGGCGGGCATTTCCTTCATGCCCACAAAGTTTCGTACGAAGATATAGAACAGCCTGGCGAAAAACAGTGTGCGCCGCTTTTCCCCGAGCCGCTTCCCTCGCACGGCCCAGACCACCTGGGCCCCGGCTTCCCACGGCGCCAGCAGCTCCGGAATCACCTCAGGCGGGTCCTGCAGGTCAGAGGCCAGCACGACCGCACACCCACCGCGCGCGTGATGGAGCCCGCAGGTGATCGCGGTATGGGAGCTGTAGTTCCGAGCGAGACGGACGCCGCGCACCCGCGGGTCTGTGTTGGCCAGTTCGGCCACGACATCGAAGGTGTCATCCGGCGAATGGTCGTCGACGATGACCCATTCCCAGCTGCGCCCCACGTCGTCCATGACCGCTTTGATGCGGTCGTACAAAACCGGGAGGTTTTTTGACTCGCGGTAGGCGGGCGAGACCAGGGAGATGTCAGGTCTGGGCATGAGGAGACGTGGGGGCGCTACTTGCGGGCCACGGCCAGAAGAGTGACCCCGATCGGGATCCGGGAGATGCCGAGCAACCGCGATTCTAGTTCCATGTACTGGCGCAGCACGTCGTTGAGCATCGTACCAGGCAGGGCCATTTCCGCCGACGGGTGCTCGCCGCCATCCTGGTCCGACTCAGGCTGCCCCGTCGACCGGATTTTGTCGCGTAGAGCCAGGTAGAGGCACGCGGGAACCGCGAGTGCATTGAAATACTGTCCACCCGTGGACCGGAGACCGGCTCGTTCGAAGAACTGCCGAAAATCACGCAGACGATAGCGTCGCTTTCCCATGTCCAACCGGTCATGGCGTCGCCAGAGCGTCTGGAAGGCCGGTTCCGTGAGTAAGAGGTGCCCTCCGGGCCGCAACAGCCGGGCCGCCCCGTCGATGATGGCCTGGTCGTCTCGCATCCACTGATGGTAGAGGACATTGAAGAACGTGATCAGGTCGAACGACCCCGGTGCGAACAGTCCGCCGAGCTGGTTCGCGTCCCCTTGCACCAGTGTTGCGCGCGACGCCTTGATATGGGCGTGCGCCAACGCCTGGGCTGACCGGTCCAGACCCACCACCGTGCCGTACTGCTGCAGAAATCGTGTCGTGCCTCCGGCCCCGCATCCGACGTCGAGAATCCTAGCATGCTCGCCGAGGGACATCCGGTCGAGATATCGCGCGGTCAGGACCTGACGCGACCGGTGCCACCAGTGGCGATCTTCCGTCTCGGCGAGTTGCTCGTACTGCTGGGATTGCACGGGCTGGGAGCACCTGAAGGCCCTGGCCAGGGGTCGGACGTCATCCGGCTACCCGGATGCCAGAAGGTCGAGCAGCTGATCGTACGCGTGCAGCATCCTAGCATTCCCGCTGAACTGCGGCTCCGGATGGGTGTTGACCACGATGCCTCCACCACAGGCCCGCAGCCAGTCGAGCTTGGGGCGCCAGAAACCGGTCAGTTGTTCCGGTGCACGGCCCCAATACAGTGGGTCCTCGAACGGCACAGTGGTTGGGACGTGTGTCAATCCACCCAGCGCAAAGGGCTTCGTCCACAGGCACCCGCCGATCCCGCCTGGACACGAGCGGTCGGTGTCGAGCCGGCTGTAGTCCACCTGGACGTATTCCTCGAGCACCTCGAACAAGGTCTCGCTCCGAAACCACGACGGCGAGCGGAAGCACCTGATGTCGTACCGTTCCACCAAGGGGCGACACGCGTCAAGCCGTCGCCGAATCCGGTCGGCGGGCAGAAACGCGAGCGTGTTGTCGTGGTTGTAGCCGTGCAGGCCGATTGTGCACCCCTGTTCCACCAGCCAGTCGAGAACGCCGTAGTCCAGTGGGTCCCCCCGTCCGACCACGTGCCAGACGGACTGGAACCCATGGGCCAGCTCGAGCTCGGCCGTACGGCGGACCCAGGGGAACCCCTCGGCGGTATCGATGTCGTGTGTCAGGACGACGGCGTGCTCCGGTCCGGCTGGAGCGACATCATGGTCCGTTGGCGTCGTCCCCCCGCGGACGCGCGTCCAGACGTCGGACAGCAGTTCGAATCCCTGCTCGATGGGGAAACCGGGGAACGTGTGTCCGCGCGTATCCTCCGGTGCCTGGCGCGCGAGCAGACGTGTGGCGACCGCTCGACGAATGACACCGGGAATGCGGTGATAGTGGAACGGCAGACGCGTGTAGAGCGGTCGCGTCAGCGTCCGATACTGCTCGCCGAGCACATAACGCGCCCAGCTGGGCCAGTCGTATCGGATCGAGGCCCCACCGGTGTCTAGGCTGATGAGCGGCACACGGCCGGTGTCGGTCTCCGCCCAGACCAGCGGCCGGCCTGGCAATGTCTCGCGGCGCGTGGCGACCGTGGGCGGCGGCAACGGCACGTGTGCAGGGGCGTCGGGCCGAAACCAAGCCGGCGCGAAAGCCGGGTCGACCCCGATCGGGTGGATCTGCGTGGGGCGGCCGATGCCGGGGCGTGCGGCGGGCACGGCAAGACTCAAGCTACGAGCGTTCGCCGGATCACGGCGGCGACCTGTTCGGGGACCCGGTCCGGTAGCTCCGGGTAGATCGGGAGGGTCAGCGTGCTGGTGGCCGCAGCCTCGGCCACCGGAAAATCGCCGACGCGGCCACCAAGGTCCGCGTACGCCGGTTGCAGGTGCACGGGGACAGGGTAGTGGAACCCGCTGCTGATACCATCCGCCTTGAGGGCGGCATGCAGTGCGTCACGGCGCGCGGCCCGGACGGCGTACAGGTGATAGACATGGGTGCCGTGCCCGAGCACGACCGGCGTCGCGACGTCGGTGTCTCGGAGCCACTCATCGTAGGCCGCGGCAATGCGCTGCCGAGCCGAGTTCCACGCCGGCAGGTGACGTAACTTCACCCGGAGAATCGCTCCCTGGAGACCGTCCATGCGGTAGTTGAAACCTTGCCGCGCGTGGACATACCGCTGGTCTTCGCCCCAACTGCGCAGCGATCGGATCGTGTCCGCGTGCCGGGCGTCGTTGGTGACCACGATCCCGCCTTCGCCGTAGGCGCCCAGGTTCTTCCCCGGGTAGAAGCTGAAGCAGCCCAGATCGCCAAGACCTCCCACTGGCCGACCGCGGTATTCGGCGCCGTGCGCCTGGGCCGCGTCCTCGATCAGCACGAGCCCGTGTTCGTTGGCCAGGGCCCGCAGCGGGTCCAGGTCCGCCGACTGGCCATACAGATGGACCGGCAGGATCGCCTTCGTGCGTGGGGTGATGCTGGCTCCTGCCCGGGACACATCCATGGTGCAGCCGTCGGGTTCGATGTCGACGAAGACGGGCGTCGCCCCGACATAGCGGATCGCCGCGATCGTCGCGACGAACGTATACGGCACCGTGATG
>SXOW01000226.1 GCA_005778315.1 Acidobacteriota bacterium | reverse complement strand
GCTCGCACGCCTGGGAGAACGCTTCTATCGCGCCGATCCGTCGGGGAACGTGCCGGGCACCGGCCTTGGCGTCTCCCTGCTCAAGGAAATCATCAACCTGCACGGCGGCGTCGTCACGCGCGGCGTGTTGTTCGATATTCCACGCCTGAAGGGGGTGGACTACCTGGAGCCCGGGACACCGATCTACCAGGAAGATCTGGAGGCGTGGGAAGAGATGGCGGGCGTGACCGTGCGTCCAGGCGACGCCATTTTCATCCGCACGGGACGCTGGGCGCGTCGCGCCGCACTGGGGCCGTGGAACGTCTCACAGCACGCCGCGGGTCTGCATGCCTCCACCATGCCGTGGGTGAAGTCGAGAGATGTGGCGTTCCTGGGGAGCGACGTCGCAGCGGACGTGGTGCCCTCGCAGATCGAAGGGGTGCGACTGCCGGTGCACCAGTTGACGATCGTTGCGATGGGGGTGGACCTCTTCGACAATCAGGACCTGGAAGCGCTGGCGGAAACGGCGGCCGCGCAGAACCGTTGGGAGTTCCTGCTGGTGGCCGCGCCGTTGGCGGTTGAGACCGGGACCGGGTCGCCTGTCAACGCCTTGGCTATCTTCTAACGAGTGCGGCCCGGTCGCTCGTGTGCGCGGCCGGGCGTTCGCCGTGCGTCGCCACCCGGCGGCTGGCGGGTGTAGCGCTGTTGTCCAGGAGGAACCGATGCGTCGATCACGCTCCGCCGGAGCCAGATGCTGTGTAGCCGTGCTGACAGGGGGCCTCATGCTGGGAGGGTCGCCCGCGCGCGGACAGGCACGCCAAGGGCTCGTCACGCCGGTCACGGACAGTGAACTTCAGAACCCGGCTCCGGGTGACTGGCTGATGTGGCGGCGCACCCTCGACAGCTGGGGCTACAGTCCGCTCGACCAGATGACCCCTGAGAACGTGGCCACCATCAGAATGGTCTGGACCCGAGGCCTCACCGAGGGTTTGCAGCAGGGGACGCCGCTGGCGCGGGACGGTGTGCTCTACATGCCGAACCCCCGAGACGTCGTCCAGGCGCTTGACGCGACGACCGGAGACCTGTTGTGGGAGCACCGGCGGGACCGCCCGGATGACCTCGCCGACCACCTGAGTCGGTCGCAAATGGATGCGAATCGGAACCTCGCCATCTACGGAGACACCATCATCGACACCAGTATCGACGGCCACGTCTTTGCGCTCGACGCGGCGACTGGGGAGTTACGCTGGGATAGGGAGATCCTGGACCACCGGACGCACCCCGTTACCCAGACCTCCGGGCCGATCATCGCCAACGGCAAGGTCATCTCCGGGCGGAGCTGCATGCCCACCGGCGGCCCCGACGCCTGCATCATCGCGGCCCACGACGCCGTCACCGGAGAAGAACTCTGGCGCCGGCGGTTGATCCCTGGCCCTGGTGAGCCGGGCGATGAGACCTGGGGAGCGGTACCGTTCGAAGAGCGGCGGCACGTCGGATCGTGGATGGTGCCGAGTTTCGATCCCGAGTCGAACCTGGTGCTCGTCGGGACGTCGGTCACCTCGCCGGCCCCGAAGTTCCGGCTCGGCGGCGTCGAGAACAAGCACCTCTACCACAACTCCACCCTCGCGCTGGACGCGGATACGGGCGAGATCGTCTGGTACTACCAGCATCTGAACGACCACTGGGATCTCGACCACCCGTTCGAGCGCTTGATCGTGGACACGGTGGTGCGGCCGGACCCGGCCGCCGTGGAGTGGATCAACCCGCGGCTGCAGCCTGGGGAGACGCGCCGCGTGATGACCGGCATCCCCGGCAAGACCGGCATCGTGTTTACCCTCGACCTCGCCACTGGCGAATTTCTGTGGGCCACGCCGACCGTGATCCAGAACGTCATCAGCGACATTGACGGCGCCACCGGTGCGGTGACCGAGAACAGCGAGGTGGTGTTCACCGGTGCGGGCCAGCAGGTCTTGACGTGCCCCCACGCCAGCGGCGGCAAGGACTGGGAGACCGGCGCCTACAGCCCGCAGACCAACGTCATGTACTTCCCACTGCGGAACACCTGTTCACGGATGCGTGCGACGGACGCGGAGATCGGCCCGAACGCGCTGTATGCGATTGACTGGCGCCGCGAGATTGCGCCGGGCACCGAGAACGTCGGCACCATCCGCGCGATCTCCGTGGAGACCGGCGAGACCAAGTGGGTCTACGAGCAGCGTGCGGCGACCATGTCGCTTCTGGCCACCGGCGGCGGGCTCCTCTTTGGTGGTGACACCAACGGTCGGTTCCGGGCGTTCGACCAGGCGACGGGCGCGGTGCTCTGGGAGATCAACCTCGGCTCTGGCGTGACCGGTTTCCCGGTGACCTATGCCGTCGACGGTACGCAGTATGTGGCGGTCAGCACCGGCACCAGTATCACGACCGCCGCGTTCGGCATGCTGACCCCGGAGTTGAGTCCAAGCGCAGGCAACAACCTCTTCATTTTCGCGCTTCCCTGACCGCGGCGACAGGGGCTGAGCCAGCGGCCTAGCGGCGAGGCGCCTCGAAATAGCTGGGTAACGCAGTCTTGGTCGCTCTGAGAATCTCGACAATCGCTCGCCTGTCGAGGCGCGACAGACGGTCGTAGCGTGGGGCTCCATCTGCGGCAGAGAGCACCTGCCACAGCCGCGCATAGATCGCCTCCAACGCCTCCGCTGGGAGCGCGTCGAAGGCGGCGGAGTAGACCATGTAGCTGCAAGGGTAGCGGAAGAGCCGTGTCGTGAGATCGAGCGCGCGCAGAGTCCGGCCGCCACCGTCGAACGGTCCCCGTCGTTCGAACGCCGCCTCAAAGCCGGCCGACCCCCGTATGGCGTCCTCCAGCGGCGCCTCGTCGACAAACAGCATGTAGTCCACGACGGCGCTGACCGTCGCTGCCAGACCGGCGTCGGCGGGGGAGCGCCCTTCATGCGCCGCCACGCGGAACTCCCACCCTGTGCGCGTGAGCAGGTTCGTCATGTGGGTCTGGTGTTCCAGCACCATCAACGCCGCCACGTCACTGTAGGGGGTCAGATACCGGCCCGCGGCCATGCGGGCGTCGGCCGTGCGCAGGTTGAGGTTCGCTGCCTCGATCTCGAGGACGGGGTTGACCCGGTCGGCTGCCACCGTGTTGCCTACATGCGGCCCATCGCCGGTGTCGCCAGTCACGTACCACCCGCCCCACCGTTCAGCGATGCGCGTTCTGTGGTCGACGGGGATCGCCGTATAGGGTACGCCCGCTTCGTCGACGACGGTGCTGCCCACAGCGAGCCCAGGCACGCTGAGTGTGGTCGTCGAAATGTGACATTCGATACACGTCCGTGGTCGCTCGAATGGGGGCGCCGGGATGACCTGCTGGCGGAGGACGTAGAACATGACCCCTTGTC
>SXOW01000225.1 GCA_005778315.1 Acidobacteriota bacterium | reverse complement strand
CGGTGGTGTTTATCCAGTCGTAGTCGGCGTCGGTCAGCCGCAACTCAAAGGCGGCACCCGGCTGAACATCGGTCACAACGGCATGCCAGAGATAGTTCGGCCCGAAGTCGAGTTCGTACACCGACCCCAGCAAGGGCTGTCCGCCTGATCGGAGGGTCCACCACTGATCGAGGAGCGCGGGCTGGCTGACGCCGTCGAACACTCGGGGCGGCGGTACTTGAATCGGGAAGTTCTGAAGAATGTCCGCCATTGCTCTTCCAGTCTGGTATGCCGCCAGTAAAGCGCTCTGGCAATCCCGGCGGTCCGCACGAGTCGGGCACGCATGTCGGGCAGCAGCACGGCCAACTCGGCGTCAACGGTCGCCTTCAGCGTCTCGGCTGTCCACGGCACCGGCCCATCATGCCAGATATGGTATCGGCGACGACCGCTGGTTGGGACCACCCCGTGCACTCAGGCCAGGCCCCAACAGCAGTCTCTCGGGAACGCCGCGGCAGAATCAATTTCGTTGACAGCGTGGGCAAAGCCCGGCAGGTTAGAACACAGCGTGACACCGTCCAAGGACTTGGCCGCTATCGTGACGACGGCGCTCGAAGAGGCGATGCGCGCGCGCGGTCGTCTGAATGTGCTGATCGCCGGGCGCACCGGCGTGGGCAAGAGCACACTGGTCAACGCCGTCTTTCAGGGGCGGCTGGCCGAGACCGGCCAAGGTCGCCCCGTCACGACGACCACACGCGAGATCACCAAGGAGGGGTTCCCCCTCGCCATCTGGGACACGCGGGGGCTGGAGCTCGGTGCATTCCAGCAGGCCGTCGACGCCCTCGTGGCGCTCATCGCCGAGCGTGCCAAGACAGCCGACGCGCGGCAGCACATACACGTGGCGTGGCTGTGCATCCACGAGGACAGTCGCCGGGTGCAGGACGTCGAGATTGCGCTACATCACGCACTGGCGACCTACATGCCAGTAGTCGGTGTGATCACGAAAGCGCGGGCGGACCAGGGTTTTCGGGCCGAAGTCCAGCGTCTGCTGCCCGATGCTCGCAACGTGGTCCGCGTACGCGCACTCGAAGAGGTCCTCGATGGGGGCCACACGCTGCCGCCGATGGGGCTCACCGACCTGGTGGAGTTGACCGCGGAGGTGATACCGGAAGGGCTTCGTCGAGCGCTGGCCGCGGCACAGAAGGCGTCAGTCGAGCAGAAGCGCCGCGTGGCCCATGGCATCGTCGGAGTGTCGGCCACCGCCGCCGCGGCGGCCGGGGCCACCCCCATTCCGTTCTCCGACGCCGTGCTGCTCGTGCCGATCCAGATCAGCATGCTCGCCGGCATCTCGTCGGCGTTCGGGCTCGAACCATCCGCCGCGTTCCTGAGCGTCCTGGTCGCCGCCGCCACCGGGTCCACCGGCGCCACCCTGGGCGGTCGCGCCATTGTCGGAGCCCTCTTGAAGCTGATTCCCGGCGCCGGGACCATTGTCGGCGGAGTGGTGTCCGGCGCAACCGCCGCCGCGCTGACCACGACGCTCGGCGAGCTGTATACGGCGACGCTGGTCGCGGTATTCCGCGAGTCGCACGGCGAAGCGCCGGACGTCCGCGTAGTCGAACGGGAGTTCAAACGGCGGCTGGGCCTCCGCACCCGGTCCTGACCCGGCCTTCCGCCATCGCGCTCCGTGGCTGGTAGTCGTCGGCGTAGCCAGTCGTGACCCGAGCGTTAGTCGGTACGGAGCGCGAGCATGGGATCTATCTGACTGGCGCGACGTGCTGGCACCATCACCGCCACCATGGCCACAACGGCGAGCACCAGGGGGACCAGAATGAACGCCAGCGGGTCCCACGGCTCAACCTGAAACAGAAAACTCGCGATAAATCGGGTGAGCCCCGAGCGCCAGTCGAATCCCAATCTCCTGCGTGCGCTGTTCAACCGAGTAGGCCATCAACCCGTAGACACCGATCGCCGCGAGTAGTAGTGCGGCGGCACCGAAGATGGACATCAGGAGCATGCTGAACCGTTCTCTGGCCGTCGACCCGTAGACGACATCGTCCATGGTGCTCGCATCCGAGACGGGGATCCCCGTGGCCCGTTCCAGCTCCCGCTGAATCGCTTCACTCATCGGCATCGGGCTGCTGCGGGTCCGCACGATCCAGCCCATCGGCGCAATCTCCAGGTTGAGTGCATTGGCCGCATCCGGCAGTTGTCCCTGAGGCACATACATGCGCGGCTGGGGATCCGTGTTCAGCCGCCCATCGCGAATGTCGCCCACCACCCCGATGATCTGCCGCTCGGGCTCGTCGGCGAATTCCCGCATCACCCCTTTACCGATGGTAATCCGGTCCACCAGTGGGTCACCGTCCGGCCAGAACTGATTGGCCATGGTCTCGTTGATGACCACGACTGGCGGCGCGGCACTGTCGTCGCGCCGGGTGAACACCCGCCCGCGAAGCACGGGGATCTTGAATACGTCGAAGAAGCCGCCAGACCCGGTTGTCCATCCACCGCCACCGTGAAACGGAGCGTCCTCCAGGGGCCGACCAGCAATGACGAACGGGAGGCCGAAGCCTCCCTGCAGCGGGACACAGCACGTCGCCGCGGCGTGTTCGACGCCCGGCATCTCGCGGAGCCGATCGACGCCCAATCGCAGGACCTGCTCGACCCCAACCGAGGTCGCGAACCGCGGTCCCGTCAGCGACGTTCGCATCGTCAACACATTGGTCGCATCGAATCCGGGATCTACCGTTGTCAGGGCCAGCGAGGTGCGCATGAGCAGCGCCGCGCCGACCAGGAGTACCAGCGCCAGCGCCACCTCACTCACCACGAGAACTGCGCGCGTCCGGTTCTGGCGGAACCCGCTGCCGGTGCGGCCACCGCCCTCCTTCAACGTACTGCTCAGATCCGGCCGGGATGCCTCCAGCGCCGGAAGCAGCCCGAAGAGCACGCCTGTGCCGAGCGAGACGACGAGGCCGAACAGCAGAACCCGCCAGTCCGCGCTTACCAGCACCCCGCCCTCGCCAAGCCGGGGCAGCCCCGCGGTACTCACCGTGAGCAGGGCTCGGATCCCAGCCACACCGAGAGCCAGGCCGAGCACGCCGCCAAGGGCGGCCAGCACCACGCTTTCGGTCAGCAACTGCCGGACGATCCGTCCCCGCCCGGCACCAAGGGCGGTCCGCACCGCCATCTCTCGTTTTCGACCGGTCGCCCGAACCAGGAGCAGGTTGGCCACGTTCGCGCAGGCGATCAGCAGCACGAACCCCACCGCGCCCATCAACACCTGCAGCGACGATCTGACGTTTCGCACCAGCGTGTCCCGAATCGGCTGCGCTCCGAACACCGCCGCCTCCGGCAGCGACTCCGGAAAGCGCTCGCGAAAGGCGCCGGCCGACTGCGCCAGCGCGGCCTGCGCCTGCGCCAACGTGACCCCTTCGCGCAGACGCCCAGTCACGGAAAAAGAGTGGCCTTGATCGGTCGAGTTGGGTTCGAGTTGAAACGGGGTCCACACGTCACGCTGGGTCTCGAAATCTCGAAAATCGAACTCGGCGCCGACCACACCGATGATGGTGTGCGGTACCCCGCTGAGAGACAGACTGTCTCCGATGATCTCGGAGTCACGGTCGAACCGACGCTCCCACATCTGCTCACTGATCAGCGCAACGTTGGGACCATTGGGCAGGTCTTCCGCCGGCGAGAAGGTCCGCCCAAGAATGATCGGGGCGCCAAACAGGCGGAAGTAATCAGCCGACGCCTGTTGCCACTTCAGTTGCTCCGGGAGATCGCCGCCGGTGTAGTTCAGGAGACCGCTGCGGAAGGCGGTGACCTGCTCGACGACCCCGGTCTGCTGACGCCAGAAATCGAACTTGGCCGGCGATCCACCCTGGTTCTGCCCCTGCGGGCTCGAGACCTCAAACCAGACGATGCGGTCGGGGTCCGGGAAGGGCGGGGGCTTCAGGAGCACCGCGTTGACCACCGAGAAGAGGGCGGTCGTGGCCCCGATCCCCAACGCGAGGGCGGCCACGGCGGCCAGCGTAAAGCCCGGACTCCGGCGTAGCGCGCGGAGCGACAGCCTAAGGTCCTGCAGCAATATCTCCATCCGGCCTTCCTTGGACGAGGGCACGCCCCGAGCCACACGCGGGGGGGTGATGTTGTCGAGCGTCCGTACAGGGCTAAGACGGTGAGGAGCGGCGGCTGGTTCGGCAGAACTGATCTACGGGGTGCTGGGTACAGGGTTGCCGCGAATATCGGTGAGCGTCTTGTAGCCCGACGCCCGCGCGCGACCCTCTTCGGCGGTGGTGTAGAACCCCGCGGTGGTCAGTGTGATCGTGATCATCTCCGTGCCGATGTTCTCCCAGTACCAACCGTGAATCCCGGTGAAGGGCGCCGTGTAGGTGCCGTGCCCGTCCGCCCGATCCTGGGCGTCGAAGCTTTCGGCGTAGCCGGCCGGGGCGCCGTCTGGAGAGGCGTGGAAGTTGTAGGTGACCGGCCCGGTGGCCTCCCACGTGAACAGCATGTTGCTGCCTTCGTCGAGTCGATAGAAGTACTCCACCCACTCGGCCGGATACAGGGTGAGTGCGGCGCGGTCCGTGCGGTACTCGCCCTCCTCGGACGCGAACGGCTGCGACTGCCCCAGCGCGAGCAACCCGAACAGACGACCGGTGCCAAGTACGTCGATGCCGTATTCGGCGGGCAGAATGGCGCCGAACAGCAGTGCCGCCGCCGTGACCAGGGCCCCGCCCGTCGCCAGCAGAATCGTGCGTCCGGACCGCAACTCGCCTGACTCGGGCATGATCGTGATGATACTGATGATGCGTGTTCCAGTATGGCGCGGTGCGTGGGCTAGGAGAACAGGACGTAGTCGACGATCTGGATGCCGGCCAGGAGAACCCCCCCGACCATCAACGCCGTATTGGCGGCGAAGCTGTAGGACCGGAAGCTCGGTCGGGTGCGCCAGTAACTCAGGACCGCGACGACACCCACCAGCGCGAGGATCTGTCCGATTTCGACCCCCACATTGAAGCTCAGGATGTTGGCGACCAGCCCGTTGCTCGACACCATGAACTCCTGCAGCTTGGTCGCCAGCCCGAGACCGTGGAACAGCCCGAACACGAGCACCGCCATCCGTGTGTTGGGCGTGATCCCGAAGAGCCGTTCAAACCCGTTGATGTTCTCGAACCCCTTGTACACCACAGACAACCCGATGATGGCATCGATGACGTACGCGTTCACGCTCAGATCGGCCAACACGCCGAACAGAAGCGTCAGGCTGTGCCCGAGCGTGAAGAGACTGACGTAGAGGACAACATCCCTCAGGCGATACAGGAAGAAGATGACCCCGACGAGGAACAAAAGATGGTCGTAGCCGGTGACCATGTGCGTCGCGCCCAGGTAGAGGAACGGTCCGGGCGCGGGACCGTCGACCGACTGGACGAAGCCGGCGTTGGTGCCCTCCATCGGGTGGGCGAGCAGGGCGTCAGACGACAGCAGGAGCATCGCGCCGACGGCGGCCAGCGCGCATACGAGATGTCGGCAGCAGGTCACGCTAGCCAGTGTACGACATCGACCGTCTCTCTTCGTGCGGAAAGTCCTGCGTTCACGAACCGAAAGGCTCGGTCGGCGATGCCGCCGGGAACACTTCGTGGCGCGACGCCGCGGCGCGGCGCTCCTGCAACGCCTTCGTGAACAGATACACGCCAATCAGGATCGGAGCCACCGGCCACCACTCTTCGATCCAGTCGAGCCTCATCCCGAAACGCGTATTCG
This sequence comes from Acidobacteriota bacterium, assembly GCA_005778315.1. Classification (GTDB taxonomy): domain Bacteria; phylum Acidobacteriota; class Vicinamibacteria; order Vicinamibacterales; family UBA8438; genus UBA8438. Next base: position 14,653 of record SXOW01000225.1, on the reverse strand, counting down.
CGAGCAGGATGACACCGAGGACGATCAACGCCAGCCCGCCGCCCAACGACCCCCCGAAGCTCGGCATCGTCGTGTTCATGTCCGGCAACTCGATACCTTCCATGCCGTCCAACGCGAGGTTGTACAGGGTGGCGCGCCGGCCCGCATCGATGATGTTGTAGACACTGAAGAACGCGAGAAAGATGGCCATCGGCGGCTCCAGCGCGGCCATGCGCCCGCTGGCGAGGAAAGCAATCGTCGAACCAAAGACGATGTTGTGCATGAAACCAACCTTGTAGTACCCCACGTAAATCTGGCCCACGCCCGGCATCAACGAGAGCAAGCAGGCGAGCCCGGGCGACTTGCGGTGGAGCGCCGGCCTCCACTCGGCGGGAGGGGGCGCGTAGGCCGCAGCGGGTGGCCGCCGTGCGGCCGGCGTGGGCGGCGGCACCGGTGGCACGTGCCCGGCAGCCGGGTCGCTGAAGACATCTCCGACGGGAGAGGCCTGGTTCTGGGAATCGGTCATGATGTGCTCCTTTGATCCGGGAGTGCCCCGGCGTCGGTGGTCTAAAAAATCAGGCGGCGTAGGATCGCGCCAGCATCGCGGCTCAACGAGCGCAGCGCTTCCACGCCACCAAAGAGGTCGCGGTCGAGGATCGCGGTCGTAAACCGCTGCCAGTGTTCGCCCAAGTTCGGCGCCGCTTCCGCCGCGCGGCGAGAGTAGTCAGACAGGTCGCTCCACCACCCGCCCTCGTCGTCGGGTCCGCGCGCTTCACCGAGCGCACGTTCGCTGAAGCGGCTGACGCGCAGGGCGAGCGCCGCCATCGCGCTGACACCGGCCGACTGCGTGTCGGACGCGCGCTGTTGAATCAGGGTCAGCGCCTGGGCCGGGGTGGCCCTGAGCGGCGACCACGACGCGCCAAAGCACAGCCACACGACGAGGGTGGCCGCATACCCTGCTTCCCAGGCGATGCGCGGCCGCGCCAGCAAGCGCCCACCGTCTCCCCGCGGTAGGTCCAGCCGACCGGCTCGCCGCACAGGTCTGGGGATCGTTCTCGCCAGCACCTGTGGCACTAACGCTGCATCGGGTGCGAGTTCGGCGAACGCGGGCAGGTCCTGGTGGAGGAGCACCAGCGCCCGCGAGAGCGCCGCGCAGTCTGGACAATGCTTCACGTGCGCATCCACCAGGGCCAGGCCGATGTCCGAGTCCGCCGTTACATCGCCGCGGTCGAGAGCGCGCTCGACCGATTCGGCCAATCGCTCGTGCGCATGGGCACAGGGCGGACCGCTGGTACGCGCCAGAATAGACTCGGTCAGTCCGCTCGGCGCGGCACCGTCCAATCGACCGGACGCCTCGGGCCCATCCTGCCGCATGAGCAGATAGAGCTCGCCGCATCGAGAGCAGGTGACGCGATGGGCCCGCGCATCGGCCTCGTCCGCATGGGACAGCGTGCCGTCCAGCAGCGCGTCTAGTCGGTCGTCGAACACCGCGCAATCCATCAGTTCATCTCGGCGCTGCGGGGGCGCCCGGCGTACGACGGATCGAGCGCCACAACCCTCTTTGCCAGTTCGACCCGGGCTCGATTCGAACGCGACTTGACGGTGCCCAGGGGCAGGCCCAGCATGTCGGCGATGTCCTGGAGCGCGAGCCCTTGGATCTCTTTGAGCAGAATCATTTCCCGGTTCTGGCCGTTCAGCTGTCTCAGCGCGTCATAGACCAGCCGCTTGCGGCTGTCGGCCACCCACGCCTGCTCCGGGTTGGGCGCCGCGTCGGCCATCGTCCACTGCCCGTCATCGGCCCGCAGGTCCTCGGCCGGCGGCCGCGCCTTCCTACGCCTGATCTGGTCGATGCAGTGGTTGCGCGTGATGCGAAGCACCCAGACCATGAAGCCATCGCCGTGATAACTATCCAGTTGCTGATAGACCCGCACGAAGACCTCCTGCGTCACGTCTCGCGCATCTTCGAACCGTCCCAGATAGTGATACGCCAGCGCATAGACGCGCCCCTGGCAGCACCGCACCAGCTGTTCCCAGGCGAGGTCGTCTCCCGCTCGGCAACGTTCCACCAGGACTGGCAAGTCAACTGACATCTATTTCTTCGACTGGGCTACGCCCCCAACCCCACGCGGGCGGCTGGGCCCCTGGATATGGAGGACATGTCTGTGCCAGCGGAGCCGCAGGGCCGTCCCCCCGCTCCTGAAAGAGATCAACGCACCGCGCCCGGAAAGGTTCGCTCACAGCTACAATAGCCTTCATGGTTCGAATCGGGTTGGTGGTCGCGGTCGTCGCCGTGCTCGGCACGACGATGCGCGCCAGCGACTGGCCGGCGTTCCGTGGTCCCACGGGTCAGGGCCATTCAACCGAGCAGGGGCTCCCGGTCGAGTGGAGCGAGTCGTCGAACGTGCGGTGGAAGACGCCGGTTGACGGTCGCGGGTGGTCGTCGCCGGTGGTCGCAAACGGCCGCGTCTGGCTCACCACGGCGACCGCCGACGGATACGGTTCGTTGCGCCTGCTTGGCTACGATCTGGACACCGGACAGGAGGTGGTGAACACCGAGGTGTTCCGCGTGGCCCAGACCGCGTCCGACAACCCCAAGAACAGCCAGGCCTCGCCGACGCCGATTGTCGACCCCGACGCCGATCGCGTGTACGTGCACTTCGGCGCAGACGGCACCGCGGCGCTGTCCACCGACGGGGAGATCCTCTGGTCGACCCGCTTCCCCTATGTCACGCAGCATGGCAACGGTGGCTCGCCTGTCCTCCATGACGGGACGCTGTTCCTGAACGTGGACGGGTACGACACCGCGTTTGTCGTCGCACTCGACGCTGAGACCGGCCAGGAGCACTGGCGGACACCACGCCGGCAGCCTATTTCGCAGGCCTATTCGACGCCGCTGCTGATCCAGGTGGGTGAGGTCGATCAACTCTTCAGCATCGGCGCGTTCCGCGCGACGGCCTACGACCCCGCATCAGGCAAGGCGTTGTGGGAAGTGTCCTACGGCGACGGCTTCTCCAATGTACCGGCACCTGTGTATGGCCATGGCATGGTCTACATCGCCACTGGATTTCAGGTGCCATCGCTGATCGCCGTGCGGGCCGACGGAACGGGCGACGTGACCGCGACCCATACCGCCTGGACGCTTCGCCGGGGAGCGCCCCTCACGCCGTCGCCGCTCCTGGTCGGCGACGAGCTCTACCTCGTGTCCGACCTGGGGGTGGCCACCTGTGTCGATGCGGTGACCGGTGCCATCCATTGGCAGCAACGGTTGGGGGGCAACTTCTCGGCGTCGCCGATATGGGCCGATGGTCGCATATACTTCCAGAGCGAGGAAGGCGAGACTACGGTGATCGCCCCGGGAACGGCCTTCGAGTTGCTCGCGACCAATGCGCTCGACGGCTCGACCCTGGCATCCCCGGCCGTCGCGGACGGGTCGCTCTTTATTCGCAGCCACGATCATCTCTATCGCATTGGCGGGGATTCGTAGCCGAGGCACTTCCGCGCCGCGGGTCAAGAACGGTTAGCAGGCAAACACACATGACAGGTCGTACCCCACTCATCGTCCTCGCGGCGTGCTCCCTCGGCGCCATTGCCTCGGCCGAACCGGTGACCGTGCTCTACGACGACCAGGTCATCGCGGTGGAGCGCACCCTGGCCGACCCCAACGACCTGTGGGTCATGCCGGTCGACCTGCCCCGCGTGAACGGCTTCGAACTGAAACCAGAGGGCGCGTGCCTCGCGGAACTCTGCGTACCGGTCCTCCAAGATCGCGACAGTGACATGTTCGTGACCCGCGGGGGCGAGCCCTGGTTCAACGTCACCGCCCTGGCCCGCCGACTCGAACAGGCCTACACCGCAGACCACGACCACCGCGTGTGGAGCTTTGGGGAGATTCCGGTCACGAGAAACACGTTTCTGCGGACCGCGATGGCCCCGGACTTCGAGGTGCCCAACCGGGACGGCGAGCTCGTGCGACTGTCGGACTTTCGTGGCAAGAAGGTCTTGCTTGTCACCTGGGCGTCCTGGTGAGGGTGCCGCTATGACCTGCCCGGGTGGCAGGACGTCTACGAGCAGCTCCAGGATCAGAACTTCGAGATTATCGCGGTAGCCCAGGACACCCTAGGCGAGGCGGCCACCGGTGAGTGGTACGACGCCGCAAACCCGACCTACACGGCGCTCATCGACACGACCCATCGGGTCAGTTCGCTCTACAACTTCGTGAACGTCCCGTCCGCGGCCTGGATTGACGAGGAGGGTCGTATCGTCCGCATCAACGAAGGAACCTATTCTCAGGTGCTCTCGTTGGGTCAGGCCTCCTTTGGCACGGACGAGTACCGACCGGCCGTCGTCGATTGGGCGACCAACGGGGCGGCCAGTCCATACGTCTGGTCGCAAGACGAGGTGGTGGGCAAGATCCGTCGTCGGACGCCCGATGAGGCGCTGGCCGAACCGACGTTCAAGCTTGGCGTCTACTTCTACGAGACAGATGAGGCGCTGGGCAGGAGCTATTGGGAGCGCGCGCAGGCGCTGGCTCCAGACAGTTGGAACTTCCATCGGCAGGACTGGAACCTGACGGAAGGACTAGGTGGGCCCAAGTACCGAGAGAAGCGCGGCGCCTTGGGCGACAAGGACTACTACTCGCCACTGGAGCTGCCCACGTCGCCGCGCTAGGCCGCCGGCCCCTCACGTCCGACGTGGGCGTTGGTCACTGCAGGCCACCGCGCACCGATGTGACGACGGTCGTGTTGAAGCCCAGCCAGTGGAGGCGCCCGTTGTAGCGAGCGTGCTCCTGCTTGAGGCATCGATCCACAATCACCGTGAGTCCGCCATCCTCTGCGATCCGCGTACCCTCCTCGTTGACGACCCCGAATTGACACCACAGGGTCTTGGCGCCCACGGTCACCGCATCGGCGGCGATCTGCGGTACCGCATCGGGCGCGCGAAACACCGACACGATGTCGATCGGCTCCGGTACGTCGGTGAGCGCCGCATAGCTGGGTTCCCCGAAGACTGAGGATTCGCGCGGGTTGACCGGGATGACCCGATACCCGTGGCGAACGCAGTAGAAGCCGACGAAATTGCTGGCCCGGAGCGGGTTCGTGGACAGCCCGACAACCGCAATGGTCTTCGAGGTGTGCAGGACGCGCTGCATCGTCACCGGGTCCTGGTAGCGGGTCACATCAAACGGTGCGTTCATGTGGATGACACCTCGGCTTCCCTGACCGCAGCCGCCAGCGCGAAGCCGCGTTCGAGATCCCAGATCAGATCCTCGACGTCCTCAATACCGACCGAGAGGCGGATGGTGCCCGGCCTCACGCCGGCGGCCTCGAGTTCGCTGTCGCTGAGTTGACGATGGGTGGTGCTGGCCGGATGGATGATCAGACTCTTGGCGTCGCCCACATTGGCCAGGTGCGACCACAGGCTGACCCCGCGAATGAACTCCTGCCCCGCCCGTCTGCCACCTCTGCAATCGAATGAGAACACCGCGCCTGCCCCACCGGGGAGGTACTTGTCGACGAGCGGTCGATACCGACTGCCGGGCAGTCCCCCGTAGGTCACGTTCGACGCAAGGGCATGGGCGTCCAGATACCGCGCCACCGCGGTCGCGTTTTCTACGTGGCGCGCCATCCGCAGGGACAGCGTCTCGAGGCCCTGCAGGAACAGAAACGCATTGAAGGGACTCATGGCCGCGCCGAGATCGCGCAATGTCTCGGCCCGGAGCTTCATCAGGAAACCGAGCACGCCGAACGTGGCATGAAACTCGAGCCCGTGATACGCCGGCGACGGGGCGGCCACGACCGGAAAACGTCCGTTCGACCAGTTGAATTCACCGGAGTCAACCACCACCCCGCCGATGCTGGTGCCGTGTCCGCCAATGAACTTGGTGGCCGAATGCAGCACGATGTCGGCGCCCCACTCCAGCGGTCGACATAAGAACGGCGTCGCGAACGTGTTGTCCACCAGCAAGGGCAGGTCGTGTGCGTGCGCGATGGCGGCGACTCGCTCGATGTCGAGCACGTTCCCACCGGGATTCCCGATCGTTTCGCCGTAGAACGCCTTGGTGTTCTCGCGCACCGCCGACGCCCAGGCATCCGGATCATCTGGCTGGACCCAGGTCAGCTCCACGGACATCTTGGCCAGCAGATGCTTGAACTGATTGACGGTGCCGCCGTACAGCGCGGACGACGACACCACGTGGTCTCCCGGGGAGAGCAGTGTGAAGAGGGTTGCGGCCTGCGCCGCGATGCCGCTCGCAAACCCCACGGCGCCACAACCACCTTCCAGACTGGCCATGCGCTCCTCGAACGCGGCCACCGTCGGGTTCATGATCCGCGAATACGTGTTGCCGATATCCTGCAGATTGAAATAGGCGGCGGCCGACTCCGGGTCCTCGAAGACGTAGCTGGTCGTCTGGTAGATAGGCGCCGCACGAGCTCCCGTGTTGGGGTCAGGGCGCTGGCCCGCGTGAACCTGGCGGGTTTCGAACCCGTACTGGCGAGACACTTCCATACATTGCGGGCCTCCTGCCCGTCGTGCGCGGCTCCTCGATCGGTCTAGCCGTCGAGAAACGCCCGAATCAGCGGTGTCTGGCGGGCCTCTTCGAGGAGAAAACAGTCGTGCCCGTACGGTGCATCGATCACGTGATACTCCACATCTTTCTCCTCGGCGCGCAGCGCGGCTGCAAGTTCCTGGGAGCCCTGAGGCGGATAGAGCCAGTCGGAACTGAACGCGATCAACAGCGTCCGAGCCGACACGCGGCGGATGGCGCGTCTCAGGTCGCCGTCCCCATACTGTCGAGCCAGATCGAAATAGGAGAGTGCGCGCGACGTGTAGAGATAGGTGTTGGCATCGAACCGTTTCACAAACGTGTCGGCCTGATGTCGCAGATAGTTCTCAACCTCGAACTCCGGTGTCGTGAGGTCGTAGCGAATGTCATCGGCGCCGTGTAGTCGGCGGCCGAATTTATTGTTGACCGACATCGCCGAGAGGTAGGTGATGTGCCCGACCATCCGGGCCACACCCATGCCGGCCGTGGGCGCCCGCCCGGTGCCATGGTAATGGCCTCCCTGCCAGTCGGGGTCCGCGGTGATGGCGTTGCGCGCGATAGCGTTCCACGCAACCCCCTGGGGGTGCAACGAATGGGTGCTCGCGATCGGGATGATGGCGTCGACCTCCTCCGGGAATCCGACAGCCCACTCGAGCGCCTGCATTCCGCCCAGCGAGCCGCCGGCAACCGCCGCCAGCCGGCTGATGCCAAGCTCGGTCAGCAACGCACGCTGGACTCGGACCATGTCCGATACGGTGATGACCGGGAAGTCGGACCCATAGGCGCGACCGGTCTGGGGATCGAGCGACGAGGGTCCCGTGGTTCCCGCACACCCGCCCAGCAGGTTCGTGCTCACGACAAAGAATCGGTCGGTATCGAACGCCTTCCCCGGTCCGATCATCCCGTCCCACCACCCGAGGCCACGGCCACGTTCGGCGTCTCGCTCTTCCGCGCCGAATCCGTCCCGCGTCCGCACCGCGTTCGGCGCCGACGTGGACCCTGCCGCGTGGGCATCGCCGCTCAAGGCATGGCAGACGAGGATGACGTTGTCACGCGCAGGCGACAGCGTGCCATACGTCTCGTAGGCCACCCGGACCCCACTCAACGCACGACCGCAATCGAGCGGCACCGCCACGGGCAACTCGAGAAACGACGTCTCGACATGGCCAACGGACCCTCCGGCGGTCCGCAGCGTCGTCGCTGTCATCGGGCGATCATATCGCTGCCGCCGTCGTTCATCCCGTTGTATGCTGTCTGGTCGCAGGGCACCGCGTCCCGAATGCAGACACCCTACAGTGCGGCGAGAGCCCGGTTCTCACGCAAGGAGCGAGTCAATGGCCGAGTCCCCCGTGAACAACGGAGTCAATGTCGAAGCACTGCTGGCCGCGCGGGCGGCCCTGACCGACGCACCCGAGGCGGCCAAGTTCACGTGGCGAGCGTCGTGCACGTGGAAGAACGGTACGCACAGCACGTCATCCATCGAGGGCTTCAGTGGCTTGGGCGCGGAGCAGCGCCACAAGAAAGAGTTCACGTTTGACGCTGACCATCCGGAGATTTTCGCGTCCCAGGACAATGGCGCGACTCCGGTCGAGTACGTGCTCGTGGGGCTGGCCAGCTGTTTGACCGCTGGCGTCGCGGCGGTGGCGCAGAATCGGGGCATCCAACTCAAGTCGGTCGAGGCCAAGCTTGAAGGGGACATGGACCTCCAGGGCATCCTCGGCATCGACAGCGACGTGCGCAATGGCTACAACGGCATCAAGGTCACCTTCGATATCGACGCCGACGCCACGCCGGAGGAGATCGAAGCGCTCGTGGCCCAGTCACAGAAGCGCTCCGCCGTGTATGACGTGGTGACCAACCCCACCAACGTGGCGGTCGCGGTCAACAGCACCAACAGCGCGGCATAGCCGAGCGGAGGCGCGTCATCGAACGAGTCACCACCGTCGTCATCGGGGCCGGCCACGCCGGGCTCGCGGTCAGCCGATGTCTGGCTGAACGGGCAATCGACCACGTCGTCCTCGAACGCGGGGAAATTGCGAACTCCTGGCGTCACGAGCGCTGGGACTCACTCCGACTCCTGACGCCCAACTGGCAGACTCGACTGCCGGGGCACCACTACGAGGGGCCCGACCCGGACGGATTCATGACAGCGGCCGAGGTGGCAGACTTCATCTCAGACTTCGCCGCTGTGGCCAAGGCTCCGGTCCGCACCCACGTCACCGTCACGGCGGGTGCGACGGACCGACCACGGCTATCACGTCTCAACCGACCAGGGAGACCTGGGCTGCCGGAGTCTCGTCTTGGCGAGCGGCGCGTGCAACGTGGCCAATGTGCCGTCACTTCGAGAAGGTGTCCCGGCGGCTGTCACCTGCCTCACGGCAATGGAATACCGCGAGCCGGGCCAGCTCGCGGATGGCGGAGTCCTCGTGGTCGGGGCCTCAGCGACCGGTGTGCAGCTCGCAGATGAGATTCGTCGTTCCGGGCGCGCCGTGACCCTGTCGGTGGGCGAGCACGTGCGACTCCCGCGGACCTATCGAGGCCGCGACATCCTCTGGTGGATGGACGCGTCGGGCGTCTGGAATGAGCGCTACGACGAGATCGACGACCTCTCGCGAGCCCGAGGCCTGCCCTCCCCGCAGCTGGTGGGCACACCGGAACGCACCACGCTCGATCTGAACGCGTTGACCGACGCCGGGGTGGAACTGGTAGGACGGTGGGCGGCGGTCCGGGATGGTCAGGCCCTCTTCTCGGGAGGGTTGCGGAACCAGTTCGCCTTGGCCGACCTCAAGATGAACCGGCTCCTCACCACCTTTGACGAGTGGGCTCGCGACAGCGGTTTGGATACCGGCCCCGAGCCGCCGGCAGGCCCCGAGCGCTTTGCGGCGACCCGGGTGCCGGAGTCCTCGCGGCTCACGCTCGATCTGACAAGCGGCGAGATCAGCACCATTGTGTGGGCGACCGGCTATCGCCCGGACTACAGCTGGCTCGACGTTCCGGTTCTCGATCGCAAAGGCTACTTGCGTCACGATGGCGGGGTGGTGGACGCCCCAGGTCTCTACGCGGTCGGTCTCCCGGTGCTCCGGCGTCGCAAATCCAGTTTCATCCACGGCGCAGAGGACGATGCGCGCGACGTCATCGCGCACCTCGCCGGCTATCTAGCCACCTAGATCAGGCTTAGCGTCTACGTCGAAGCGCAAGGGGAGGGACGGGCCCGCCTGGTCATCCACAGGGAGACACGCGCACAGGGAGACACGCGCACGGATGGACGAGCAGCGGCAGGGCCCTCAGGATCTCGGGAGGTCACGCCCGCAAAGGCCGGCACACGGCCGGCGGGGGGCGGGGTGGAGTATGCGGATCGAGCCGCTGGCGCAGGACCTGGGCCACGGTCTGCGAGCGCTACGAGCCTCCGCAAGCTTCACGGTCGTCGCCGTGCTGACCCTGGCGCTTGGCATCGGCGCCACCACGGCGATCTTCAGTGTCGTGAGCGGCGTCGTCCTCCGACCGCTTCCCTTCCGCGACCCGGAACGGCTCGTCCAGATCTACGGGACCCCGGCCACCCGCAGCAAGGCCGTCGACCATCTTGCCGAATACCGCGCTCAGAGCCGGTCGTTCGACGCGCTGGTGGGCTACGGGGTCTCGGCGCGTTACCTGGGCGGGGCGGCGGGAACCGAACGCGTGATGACTGTCGCCGCCGAACGTGGCTTCTTCGAGCTGCTCGGGGTCGCGCCGATGGCGGGACGAACCTTCGACGCGAGCGACCCGCCAGGCGTGGCCGTGGTCGCGGAACGTTTCTGGAGGCAGCGGCTGGACGCCGACCCGGCCGCCCTTGGCCGGTCGCTGCCCCTCGACGGCGAACTGGTCACGCTCATCGGCATCATGCCCGAGACCTTCCAGTTCCCCTACGGCGCCGGCTCGGTCCTGCCGGGGGTCGCCCCGCACACGAGCACCGATCTCTGGACGCCGCTGGATCTCCCGATCACCCGGGTCAGCTACGTCACCGGCCGGCTGAAGGCGGGCGTGTCGGTGCCCGCCGCCTCACAGGAGCTGGAGGTGATCACACGTCGACTCGAGGCCGCGGCCCCTGATCCGTACGGCCCCCGTGGCGTCCGTCTCATGCCGCTGCAGGACGCCGCCGTCGGTCCTGCGGTACGGCGGCCGCTCGTCGTCCTGCTCGGCGCCGTCGGGTTCGTCCTCGCGCTGGCGTGCGCCAACGTCGTGAATCTCCGGCTGGTGAGACTGATGCGTCAGCGGCGTGAGATCGCCGTGCGCATGGCCCTGGGGGCCGGGCCGGCGCGTCTCGTCCGCCAGTTCCTGACCGAGAGTCTCCTGCTTTCCCTGGGCGGTGGCGTGGGCGGGGTCTGTGTGGCCTGGTGGGGTAGCCGCGGGCTGACCCGTCTGGCCGGCGCACAGATTCCGCGCGCCGCCGAGGTCGGGTTCGACTGGCGCGTCCTGCTGTGTCTGGCCGCCGCGTGCGCCCTGGCCGGCATCGTGTCCGGGCTGGCGCCGGTGCTGGTCGCATTGCGGACCCCACCCCACACCGTGTTGCAGACGTCGAGCGGCTCCGGCTCGACCAGCACCGGGCTTGGTCACCTCCGTGCGGGGCTCGTGGTCGTCGAAGTGGCGCTGGCTTTCCTCCTGGCCACGGGGACCACCCTGCTGGTGCGTGAGCTGGTTCGCCTGCGGGACACGGACCCCGGTTTCTCCCCCACCAACGTCGTGACCCTCCATCTCGGCCCGCGCACGCGTGGCGGGCCCGCCACCACCGACACCGATCAGTTCTATGACATCGCACACCGCGTCACCGAGCTGCCCGGTGTGGTCGCGGCCGGGTTCGTCCAGGTGCTCCCGCTTCAGAACTGGGGCTGGACCGCCAACTCGAGCGGGTTCGTCGCCACGCGAGAGCCGGCCCCCGCACCGGCGTTCCTGATGGAACTGCGCTACGTGACTCCGGGGTACTTTCGCGCGCTCGGCGTGCCTATGCTGGCCGGGCGAGGCTTCACAGCGCAGGACGATGGCGAGGGCAAGCGGGTCATTCTGATCAACGACGCGCTGGCCCGTCGCTACTTCGGCGCCGACGATCCGGTCGGCGTGGACACGAATCGGGGCACGATAGTCGGCGTCGTGGGCAACGTACGTCAGGTCCACCTGGACCGGCCGCCCGCCCCTGAGGTGTACCATCCCATCGCCCAGAACTGGTCGCAACTCCCCGACCTCGGGATGTCGCTGGTGGTCCGCACGGACGGCCCTCCTGAACCCTTGATCGAGCCGATCCGTTCCGTCGTCCGTGACAGAGGCCCGGGCCAGGCCATTTTCGATGTGAAGACCATGGAGCGCATCCTGGCCGAGTCCCTGTCCAGTTTCACGACCTACCTGTGGTTGATGATGTCGTTCGCCGTCCTGGCGCTCCTGCTCGCCGCGGCCGGGACCTACGGCGTGGTCGCCGCCGTCGTGGCCTCGCGCACGCACGAGCTGGCCATACGCCTCGCGCTCGGCGCGGGTCCGAGACGCGTGATGCGATCCGTGCTGGGGTGGGGCCTGCGGCTGACGACCATCGGCGTCGGACTTGGCACGCTGGGGGTCTTCGCCGCGACGCCGCTGCTGCGCGATCTGCCCGTCACCGTGCGCCAACCGGACCTGGCCACGGTCGCTCTGGTCGCGGTGCTGCTCGCCAGCGTCACCGTGGCGGCGTGCCTGGCCCCAGCCGCGCGCGCCGCGCGCCGGGATCCCCTTGTCGGGTTGCGCGCCGGGTGACTCAGTCTCTGGACTTACTCGGATCTCGCGTTTCGACGCCCCCCGCACTTCTCCTGGACCGGTCCGGTGCGCAGCGATCTCGGCGGTGCCTGGAACGTGCCGCTCGCGCCGGCCAAGGTCATCAGCTTCACCACCGACGAGGACGGCTACCGCACTCCGGCTGGCCGGCGCGCGGCGGATGTGGTGCTGATCGGCGACTCGTTCGTCGAAGGGTGGTATGTCTCCGACGCGGACACGGCCGCCGCAGCGCTCGAGCGAGGGCTGGGGCGCCCGGTTCCGGCTCTGGGTCGCTTGCCGCGCGGAGTCCCGTGGCATACCCTTCCACGATGTCGCTCCTGGGCACTGCCCTCTTCTTCCTGTCGGGGTTCGCTGCCCTGCTGTATCAGGTCATCTGGCAGCGGCTGCTCGTCATCTTCTCGGGCGCCGACGTGTATTCCGCCACAATTGTCGTGGCCGCGTTCATGGCCGGACTCGGCTGCGGCAGCCTGATCGGCGGCATCCTCGCCGACCGCCTGCGCGCCGTGGCGGCCATGGGGCTCTTCGCGGCCGCCGAACTCGGCATCGCGCTCTTCGGGTTCGGGAGCCGATGGATCCTCTACGACGGGTTGTACGAGCGCCTCGGTCACGTCGCCGCCCACCCGTCGCTGATGGCCGGCCTGCTGTTCGTGACGCTCCTCTGGCCGACTCTGCTCATGGGCGTATCCCTGCCGCTGCTGGCGCGGGCCCTGACGCGGTCGGTAGACACCGCCGCCCGCACGATCGGTGCGCTGTATGCCTTCAACACGCTGGGTGCCGCTCTGGGCGCGTTCTGCGCGATCTGGTGGTTCATGCCCCGTCAGGGTCTCGAGGGCGGCCTGGCGTTTGCCGGTACGCTCAATCTGACCTGCGCCGTCCTGGCCCTACCCCTGATTGGGCTGCTTCGCTGGAAGTCCTCGCGGCCCTCCTGGGCCGCAGTCGCCACCCGCGGGGCGTCTGTCAGCGCGTCGCCCGGCGCGCCGCCACCGTCGATGCCGTTTGGCTACCCGGCCTGGGTCGGGCTCTTTGCGATCTCGGGGTTCGTGGCGCTGTCGGTCGAGATCGTGTGGTTCAGGCTGCTCGGGGTGACCTTGAAGTCGACAGCCTTCACCTTCGGGACGCTGCTGGCGCAGTATCTCTTCTGGCTGGGCGCCGGCTCGGCGGTTGGCAGCTTGGCCGCCAGGCGGATCCGGCACCCGGCGCAGACATTCCTCGCCGTGCAGGCGGCCGCCGGCCTCTACGCCGGTCTCGGCCTGACGGCCCTGCTCGCCTGGATCGGACGCGCCCCGGCCCTCGACTGGGTCCGCGTGTACCTGGCCGGGTACGAGCCGATGGCGGTCGCGCCCGCGACGGCGAGCCTTCGCGCCTTCGTCAACGATCTGATCTGGCACACACCCGACGCGAGCACGCTGCCGTTTGAGTTCCTGTTCATGTACTTCGCGCTCCCGGCGCTGCTCATCGGGCCGGCAACCCTGTTGATGGGCTTCGCCTTCCCGCTCCTGCAGCGCGTCGTGCAGACCGACCTTGTCCACCTGGGCAGCCGGGTGGGCACGCTGCTTCTCGCCAACATCGCGGGCGCCACCGCGGGCACCATCCTGACCGGGTGGGGCTTCCTCACGTGGTTCGGTACCGGCGGCACGATCAGGCTCCTCGTCGGGACCTCGGCGGCCTTTGCGCTGTGCCTGGCGAGCCTGGCGCGCCCGGGCCGGCGCCGGCACCTCCGGTACGGGGTGGCGGTGGTCCTGTTCGTCAGCGCGATCGCCGCGGTCCCGGATTCCGAGGCGCTGTGGTCGCGGCTCCACGGCAGGACCGCCGGGGCGATGGCCTTCGGAGAGGATGCCTCGGGTCTCGCCGTGCTCAAGTCGAGCGGACCCACCCTCCGGGATGGTGTGGAGGTCTACGTGAACGGCATCGGCCAGAGCCGGCTGCCGTTCGGCCCGGGCATCCAGACGCTGCTCGGGGCACTGCCGGCGATGATCCATCCCGATCCGCGGGAAGCGGCTGTCGTGGGCCTCGGGTCCGGCAACACGCTGGCGGCGCTGGCTGGCCGACAACAGCTGCAACGGATCACCTCGATCGAGATCGTGGAACCGTTGACCGCGGTGTTGCGCGACTCGACCCGCGCCATCGGCTACACCGGCGTCGACCTCCTGTTCTCAGACCCGCGGATCGAGCACGTCACCGGTGACGGTCGACTGTTCCTGAGACAGGCCGGGCGCAGGTTCGACATCATCGAAGCCGACGCGCTCCGCCCGAGCAGCGCCTACTCCGGCAGTCTGTATTCAGTGGAGTACTTCGAAATACTGCGCGCGCACCTTCAACCGCAGGGCCTGGCCGTGACGTGGTCGCCGACCGACCGCGTCG
>SXOW01000224.1 GCA_005778315.1 Acidobacteriota bacterium | reverse complement strand
GGGCCTCCAATTGGGTGACGGCCCGTAGCGAGCGCCCGATGAGCCGCTGGATTTCCTGCGTGCGCCCACTTTGTTTGCCACTACTGGCTTCTCGCGAGTTGCGGGTCGATGTGGCCCTGGGCAGCATGCCGTACTCAGCTGTGACCCAGCCCTTTCCGGTGCCGCGCAAGAACGGCGGCACTTTGTCCTCGACACTGGCCGAACAGATGACCCGTGTGTCACCGGCTTCGATCAGCACCGATCCCTCGGCGTATCGCAGGTAGTTGGGAGTAAGGACGGTTGGACGCAGTTGGTCCGCCGGCCGCGCGTTCGTTCGCGTCATGGTGGTCATAGAGGGTCAGACTGGTCAACGGGGCCGGGGGACGCGGGTGTGTCCGGTTCGGCGACCCATTGCAGGTTGCGTGCGAGCGGATGCTGGAGGTCGACGTGCCCCACCAGGGTGTCCACCTCCTGTCCGTTCACGAGGATTTGGACGGCGTTGACTGCCGGGACGTTGGTGGTGACGGCATTGACGATGGCGTACACCGTGAACAGTTCTTCCAGCGAACCGCCGGAATGGCCCAGGGCCACCTCGGCACTCAGATCGACGAAGGCGTCCTGTCCCGACAGGTAGAAGGCTCGCAGTGCCGTGCCGCTCGGAATCGGCGAGAGCAGCGTGGCCGGTGGTTCGGCGAGCTGCGCTTCAAGGATGATGCGCGCTTGTGCGGCCGGGTCCGGCTGGCGCTCGAGCCGGCGCTCGACTCCGACCAGACGCATCCCGTCTTCTGAGATGTAAAAGAGCGTCGCGGGGACCAGGTTGTCGACGATCGGCGCCGCTGCCGGGGGCAGGGCGGCGGCGGTCGACGTGCCTTCGGGCGGATACCATCGAGGCAGTCCGATGAACAGCACCCAGATACCGATGACGGCGACGACGGCCAGACCGTACATCCAGTAGTCGCGCCTCATGGCGTGCGTCCCGTGCTCTCGGGCGATGTGGCGTCAAGCAGCGGGACCGGCCCGGTAGCGTCCACGACCTCGTCTCGGTAGCGCACGATGCTCTGCAAGAGACCGCCGACCACGGCACTCTGAAATGTGGTGGAGGTGAGCTGGGCCTCCTGGTCGGGGTTCGACATGAACCCCATCTCCAACACGACGGCTGGCATGTTGGCCCCAACGAGCACCCGGAACGGCGCTTGTTGGAGACCCCGCTGGCTCATCGGCACACGCAGGCTCAGTTCGTCAGCGACGGTCTTGGCCCAGCGGGCGGACTCGTCCACGTGCCGCAGCTGTGCCATTTCCCAGGGCACGACGTCGAGTACGCGCGAGCCTCCCCCCACCGTCGGGACCAGCTGGCCGGTGAACCCGGCGTCCCGCGCCTGGTCGCCATACTCGGCCAGACTGAGATAGAAGACCTGGGCGCCGGTCGCCGTCTCGCGTGAAGACGCGTTTGCGTGGAGGCTGATAAAGAGGTCCGCGCGGTCGTTATTGGCGATGGCGGCACGCTCATCCAGGGAGAGCGTATGGTCACCCGTGCGGGTCAACACGACCCGTAGTCCGAGTTCGCTTTCGATCCGGTTCGCCAGTCGTCGCGCCACCGCCAGCGTGACGTCTTTCTCGAACGCTCCGTTCGGTCCTTTCGTACCGAGGTCGTCGCCGCCGTGCCCCGCGTCGATCGCAATGGCGCGGATCTCGCGACGCGGCGCCAACTCGGACAACAACGGGAGACTGGCGTCTCCCGCCGCCTCGCCGGGGACGGCCACCGTGGGTCCAGCGGTTGGCCCCTCGAGCCCGGCCGGCCGGTCCGCCCCTCGTCGCTCCACCGCCTCGCGTGGCAGTTGACGGGGCTCAGCCCGTGTGACGGGGGCCGGGCGCGGTTGCAGATCGATGATGACCTCGACCGCGCCTCCGAGCGCCGCTTGCGTCGTCGCGGCGAAACTGCCGTAGGCCTCACGCAGGTCGACGGCGAGAGCGGGCGCCCCGTCCACCCCTCGGATGTCGGACACCAGCGAGTCCGGGCGCACGTCGCGCAGGGTCAGATCGAGCGCGTCGGCGTCCAGGGTGACCAGGAGCCGACTGTCGTCCTGCTCGATCACATGCTCCGTGGCCGGCGTAATCAACAGTCGTAGCCGCGACCGCGCGCCCGACCGCTCGTACCGGACGACCACCTGCGGCACGCGCACGGCGCCCAGCAGGACGAGCCCAGACCGGGCTCGGAGTTCGACCGGCTCGTCATGCATGAGCGCCAAGGCGCTTCCGATGAAGTCGACGGGGACATACCACTCGCCGTCGCGTTCCAGCGGGGGAGAGGGCAGGGCCACGAGTTGCCCCGCCACCGACACGAGCCCTTCATTGGCGGTCAACACGATGACGCGATCGTCACGCATCAGGGTGAGCCTCCCAGGCTGCGCGACGTCGGCAATGGTGAGCTGGAACGGGCCGGCCAGCTGGCTGACGGCGACCATGCGGCGACCGTCCACCCTCATGGTCGGCAGCGGTCGGCGGTCCTGCCGTGTCACGAGCGTCAGCGGGTCGTCGGGAGTCTGGCCGCGCCCGGCACTGGTGGTGAGCCACACGAGGCAGCAGGCCACGAGAAGCCGACCGGTCATGCCGCGTGGTGGGATGAGGGTCCTGGACACCTGAGGGGTCGACCAACGCCTGATCGTCAAGAGCATGATAGCGTACGCGCGCGGCCGCCTTGGGCCGCGTACCCGCCATGCCCGATCCGATCGATCCGCTCGATGAGGCGGCCTTTCAGCGGGCGGTCTTGCCGATGTGGGAGTACCTCGCCCGCGCCGATCCGCCGGTGGTCAGCGACGTGATTTTTGTCTTCGGCAGTGAGGATCTGTCCGTGCCGCGGCGTGCGGCGGACCTCTATCACGCTGGATATGCCACATCGGTGCTCCTGACGGGGGGCTCGGGACCGATGACGGCGACCGCATTCGAGAAAGCCGAGGCGCTGGTCTTCAAGGACGAACTGCTGCGTCTGCGGGTGCCGGAGCACGCCATCACGACGGAGGAACACGCCGGGAACACGCTGGAGAATGTGCGCTTCGGGATGGCGGCGCTGCGTGCAGCGGGTCAGTGCCCGCGATCCGCGTTGCTGGTGTCGAAACCGTTCGTCACGCGGCGCTGCGTGGCCACATTCACCCGGCAGCACCCGGAGGTGGTTGTGCGGGGGTGTCCGCCGGTGGGCTCCCCGGCAGCGCGCCGCGATCGACACCACGATGCCTTTGCCGCGCGTCTGGTGGCGGAGCTGCGCCGACTCGAGCGTTACGCCGAGTGCGGCGACACGACGCGTCAGGTGATCCCGCCGGTCGTGTCGGCCACCGCGAGTCGGCTGGACGAGTGGCTGCGTGGTGGGCGGTCGTTCGTTGGCTGTCACGCGGCGGGGACCGGCCCACCCTGAGGTGGCGACCGCGGTACCTAAGCGCTCGGGTGGTGTGCGGCGCCCGAGTGGCAGACGTGCCACCCCGGGTCTCGCCAGCGGACGAGGCGGTGTTGCGACGGGGGTTCTGACCTAGGCGGAGGACGCCGATTCAAGGTCGTCGGGGTCGGCCACGTCCGCCTCTCCCTGGTAGTCGCGAATGACGTCGAGAACGATCGGCCCGAGGTCTTCCGCCTTGCGGGCGCCGATGCCGTAGCAGTCCAGCAGCGCCTGGGTCGTGGTGGGCCGCCGGCGGGCGAGGTCGCGCAGCGTGTTGTCGTGGAACACGACGTAGGGCGGCACGCCGCGTGCCTGGGCCACCTCTTTTCGGCATTGTCGGAGCGCCTCGAAGAGCCCGCGGTCGACGCCCTCCCAGGTAGCCGGGTCGCCGTCGGGTCGTCGTCTGCGTTCGCCTGGCGTGGGTCTCGGTTGTCGATACAGCGCCACATCGAGCTGGCCTTTGAGCGCGCGCACGCCGTCCTCCGTCAACTGCAGGACCGGGTATAGACCGTCCGTGCGCAGCAACAGATGCTGCTGGGTCAACTGGTCGATGTAGCCGTGCAGCTCCGCGATCGGCACCTCCGCGAGCAGTCCGAACGTGGTCAGCTCGTGGTGGCGGCGCGCGGTGACCTGGTCGGTCGTCCGTCCGCGGAGGACGTCGATGACGTGACCCATGCCCCAGCTCTGGCCCGTGCGGACGACCGTCGACAGAATCTTCTGAGCGAGCGTGACAGGGTCCGCGACCCGCTCCAGCTCCTTCAAGCACCAGTCACACGCCGCGCAGTCGTCCGGGTCGAACCGCTGGCCGAAGTACTCGACGAGCACGCGATGACGACAGCGCGTGCCGGCCGCATAGCGCTCCATGTCGCGTAGCAACCGACGCGCCGTCTCGGAGAGTTCACCACTCTGTTCCAGCATCTGACGCCAGCGCGCGTAATCGGCGCCTGAGTACAGCAGGACACACTCTGCCTCCAGGCCGTCGCGCCCGGCCCGACCCGATTCCTGTTGGTAGTGTTCGAGTGATCGTGGCGACCCCGCGTGGATGACATAGCGGATATTCGAGCGATCGATGCCCATCCCGAAGGCCACGGTCGCGACCATGACGTCGACCCGTTCCGAAAGAAACGCTTCCTGATTCCGGCGCCGGGTTTCGTCGGGACGCCCGGCGTGATAGGGCAGCGCTCGGTGCCC
>SXOW01000223.1 GCA_005778315.1 Acidobacteriota bacterium | reverse complement strand
CGGCATGTCGGCGCCGCCAATGGGGATCGTCAGCAGGATGCCCAGCACCGACGCGACGACAACCAGGAGCCAGTATGTCGTCAGCTGGCCCGGGTCCGCCACGACCCACGCCCCGAGACCCAGCGCCGTCAGCCCGAGCACGACGTTCAAGGCCTGCTGCGCCGGGAAATGCACCGGCTGTTCTGGGAGCATGAAGCCCTGCAACTTGTCGAATGCCACCAGACTGCCCCAGAACGTGACGGACCCAATGATGCCGGAGGCCACGCTGGCGACCGCGGTCTGGGCACTTTGGTCAGATGTTTCTGCCAGTACGGCGCCAGCAATCAGGGCTGAGGCGGCGCCGCCGAAGGCGTTGAGCAACGCGACCATCTGGGGCATGGCCGTCATCTGAATCTTGAGGGCCAGGATCGCGCCGATGGCCGATCCGACGAGCACCCCCCCCACAATCAAGGCTGCGCCTTGCGGCCCTGACCGGAGTACCTCCTGGTCCGCGAGTGTGGCCACTATGGCCAGGAGCATGCCGATCGCGCCGAGCAGGTTGCCACGGACGGCGGTGCGCGGGTGCGTCAGCCCCTTGATGCCGAAGATGAACAGCACAGAGGCCAGGAGATACGTGAGGTCGATCACGACGGGTATCACCGGCGGGCTAGTCCTTTTTCTTGAACATGGCCACCATGCGATGGGTGACGAGGAACCCGCCGACCACATTGATGGTGGCTAGCACCAGGGCTAGGAATCCGAGCACCGTGGCGAAGGTGCCGTCGGCCGCGACTGAGAGGAGCGCCCCGATGATCGTGATGCCGGACACCGCGTTGGTGCCAGACATGAGCGGCGTATGGAGCAGCGGCGGCACTTTGGTGATGATCTCGACGCCAACAAAGACGGCAAGCAGGAACACGGTCAGCAGCGGGAGGAACGTCTCCATCGTCTCGTGCGCCCTCGAACCTCAAGCCTCTGTGAGTAGTTCTCGCACCCGAGGATGCACCACATGGCCATCGTGAGACACCAATGTGCCCTGGGTGATCTCGTCCGAGAGATCCAGGGCGAGCCTGCCGTCGGACACGAGATGCAAGAGCAACGTCGATAGATTTTTCGCGTACATCTGGCTCGCGTGGTAGGGCACGGTCGCCGGCAGATTCGTGGGTCCCAGAATGGTGACGCCATGGGCCACGACGGTCTCGTCCGGACGCGACGGCTCGACGTTGCCACCCCGCTCGGCTGCCAAGTCGACGACGACCGCGCCGGGGGCCATGCCCGCCACCATCTCGTCGGTCACCAGCACTGGGGCCGGGCGTCCGGGAATCAGCGCTGTGGTAATCACAACGTCGCTGGCCGCGACCACGCGGCTCATCATCTCGCGCTGCAAGGCGTAGAACGCCTCGTCCTGGGCTTTGGCGTAGCCCCCCGCGTCTTCCGAGGTGTGGGTGTCGAGCGGGAGATCCACGAACGTGGCCCCCAGGCTTTCCACTTGCTCCTTCACCGCCGGCCGCACATCGTACGCTTCGACCTTGGCGCCAAGGCGCCGGGCACTGGCGATGGCCTGTAGACCGGCCACGCCTGCCCCCACCACGAACACGCGGGCGGGCGTGATCGTGCCAGCCGCGGTCATCAGCATCGGGAACATGCGTGGCAGTGCCGCGGCCGCCAGGAGCACCGCCTTGTAGCCGGCGATCGTGGCCATGGAGGACAACGCGTCCATACTCTGGGCGCGTGTGATTCGAGGGATGAGTTCCATCGAAAACGCGGTGACCCCATAGGTCGCCAGCTCATGTGCCGCCTGCGGTTCACCAAGCGGCTCCGAAAATCCGACGACAATCTGGCCTGCACGAAGTCGCGCGAGGTCGGCGCGGCCGTGGACGGGATTGGCTCCCAGGGCCCGCACTTGCAAAATGGCCTCGGCTTCAGCGAAGACCTGCGCCCGGTCGCTCGCAATACGGGCGCCCTTCTCCAGGTAGGCCTCGTCTGGGAAGCCCGCTGCCACTCCGGCGTCGGGTTCGAGCAATACGTCGAGCCCCGCCTTTCCCAACGTGGGTACGGTAGCCGGAATGGTCGCCACCCGCCGTTCGCCAGGCAGGGTCTCTTTCGGGATACCGACGATCATGAGAATTCGGAATCTGGACGTGAACGAGCCGCGCGACAAAAAGACGGCCGATGGTACCACACGCCGGCAGCCCACGTGGGTGGGCCCGACAGTGGACAAGGCCATATTCTTCCGTTTACAATACCCGCGTTAACGAATAAGCGCTTCACGCGGGGTGGTGCGGTGTTCGTGCTTGTGTCCATCCGTATTTCTTGGAGGTAACGGCATGACAAACGTCAGACGTGGTGCCAGGCTCTTGACGCTCGGGGCGGTGGTCGCCGTCGCAGCCATGGCGATTCCGACATCCGCGTCAGCCGCGGTGCCGGAGAATCCGACGTTCCACAAAGACATCGAGCCCATCTTGCAGCGGTCCTGTCAGGTGTGCCACCGGCCCAACAACATGGCGCCGATGTCGCTCATGAGTTACCAGGAGACGCGTCCCTGGGCGCGGTCCATCAGGACCAAGGTTGAGGCTCGCGAGATGCCGCCCTGGCACATAGACCCGAAAGTGGGTATTCAGGCCTTCAAGGATGATCGGTCGCTGAGCGACGACGAGATTGCCACGATCGGGGTGTGGGTTGATGCGGGCGCGCCGCGTGGAAACGCTGCTGACGCGCCGGCCCCGGTGGAATTTCAGGAATTCGGTGCCTGGACCATCGAGCCGGATCTGGTCGT
>SXOW01000222.1 GCA_005778315.1 Acidobacteriota bacterium | reverse complement strand
CGTGCTCCGAGCAATACACGCGGAGCGCCGACACATCCGCTCGGCCGGCCAGGCCGTGCTCGCGTATCTGCGGCACCGCCTCCTGCCGGGCGGCGGCGAGCGCGTGCAGCGTCGCGATCGAGGCGGTGTCGTAGATCACGCCCTCGAACGCATCGGGGAGGTGAATCAGGCGTCGCAGCCAACCCAGCGCCACCTCTTCGAGCTCGGTGACGGCCGGGGAGGTGCGCCACAGCATGCCCTGGGCGTTGAAAGCGGCGCTCAGGAACTCCGCGAGAATGCCCGGGCCGCTGCCGCTGATCGCGAAATAGGCAAAGAACCCCGGATGATTCCAGTGCGTGATGCCCGGCACGATCACCCGCTCGACGTCTGCGAGAATCGCATCAAAGGACTCACCCGCTTCAGGGGCGGCCGTCGGAAGCGCGTCCCTGATGTCGCCGGGTCGCACGCGCGACAGCACGGGGTACTGCTCGGCGCCGTCGAGGTACGTGGCGATCCAGTCGACCAACTGATGGCCCACCTCGCGGAAGGCCACTCCATCCATGTCGCCGAGCGGCGGAGGGCCGCCGGAACCGTCGGTCATCGTGTCGGGCGGTCTTGGTCTCGGAGGCCGATGATTGTAGCATCAGGCGTTGACCGGACGGCTTCGACCGTGGCGCGCCACCGTGCGTCGACCGCGTTGATTCCGGTGGCGACAAGGAGGTGTGATGGCTGACGTGGTGCATACGAGTCGGATGCGTGTCGAGCGCGTCAAGGGGCCTTTGCGACATGCGTATTTGGAGGGGTTCGACGAACCGATACGGTTCGGTGTTCACGGCGGCATCAAGAAGTTCTACGGGGTAGAGCCAGAGGAGGATGTCCCGGCCACGTTGGACTACATGGTCGGCGCCGTCGGCGGTTGACTGCTCGGCACCTTGGCACGCGCACTGGAGGTGCGCGACATTCCGGTTCCGAGAGAGCATCTGCAGGCTGACGTCGAAGGCGACATCGAGGCCATCGACAAGGTCTTGCGGATTACACGTATCCGCGTCCGCTACCGCATCAGGATTCCGGCCGGTAGCCGGGAGAAAGCGGAACGGGCGGTTGCGACCCACTCGACAAAGTGTCCCGCCGCCAACAGTATCCGTGGCTGCATCGACTTGGACATCGCGGCGGAAATTACAGAGGAATAGGAGCGGACGCCCAACACCCTACGCGATGCTGGCTCTGGCTTCCCAGTAGACCAGCGACAGACCAAAGCCCAGATTGACGAGGAGGAGCATCGTCGTTTGCGCGTAGAGCCCGTCGTAACGGGCGGCGTAGTCGTTGGGGGCGCCGAGACTCGCGATGTCGGCCGCTATCTCGGCTTGTAGGCCGTCGATCTGTCCCGTGATACCCAGGCCCGCGTACAGACTGATGCACAACATCACGACCACGGTGGCCACCCGCACCCCGAGCACTGACGGGCGAGGCCCGCGATACGTCAGGGTGCCCAACGCGGCGAGCAAGACGACGGCTGAGCCGTACTCAAAGGCGCGAAACCGTCTGAGCATCTCTTCAAAAACGTCGCCGGCCTCGAGTCGGCCGGCGGCGCCGTGGTGTATCTCGAGCACGTCGAAGATGGCGGGAGCGGCGAACGTCCCAAGCGCCACCATGCCCCCAATCCAGAACACGAGGGCCAGCAGATACAGACACCGCAGAACCACCATGGGCGCATTATACGTGCGGCGATGACGGTGGGGGCTGGCACGATTCCGTGGCGAGACTGGACCACGGCGGCATTCGCGCGCGCGGCCACCGAGCGGAAACCGGTGTTGCTTGCGATTGGACCGGCCTGGTGTCGTGGGACCGACGAGATGCACCGGGTCAGTTACACCGATCCGGATGTGGTGCGAGTCGTCTCCGAGCGGTTTGTCCCGATACGCGTGGATCCCGACCAACGCCCAGACATTGGTGAGCGTTACACGCTCGCGGGCTGGCCCACCACCGCTTTTCTCACACCGACCGGTGTCCTCCTGGGAGGCGGAGGCCATCTCGACCCTGGTCGACTCCTGGCGGTCCTGTTCCAGGTGCTCGAGGCGTTTGGATCAGGGAGCGACGAGCGTGCCCTCCTGTCGGACCGTGAAGACGCGGCACTGGCGGGTGACGCGTCGCAGGTGGCGGCCCCCGTCTCGCTAGAGACAGAGGCGCCGGGCCTGTGGCTCGACGACCAGCTCCGCACCCAGTTCGACCGCACGTGGGCCGGCTTTGGGGCTGGCGAGAAGCGCACCCACGCGGCCGCTCTGAAGGCGGCGGTGTTGCGCACCGGGCGATTGGCGCCGGAAGGGCTGGAGGCTATCGTCACCCGAACCCTCGACGCGATCGTCGATGGCGGTCTCGTGGACGGGGTCGAGGGCGGCTTTTTTCGGTATTGCGAGGGGCCCGGGTGGACCCGCCCGCACGTCGAGAAGCTCGTGACGGTCAATGCGCGGCTCATTGACGTCCTGCTGACCGCGTCGTCGGTGCTCGCACAGCCGCGGTACGCCGAGCGGGCGGCGAAGACCATTCGTTTCGTCCACGACCGTTTCGCGGATCCCGACGGTGGATTCTTCGCGAGTCAGCGTGCCGATCCTGAGTACTCAGCCCTGACCACCGTCGACGCGCGACAGCGCCACGGCGAGCCGCCGGTTGACCGGAGCGTCTATGTCGACACCAGCGCCACCATGGCCTCCGCGTATGTGCTGGCCGCGTCGTTGCTCGAAGACGATTCGTTGCTCGCGTTCGCGGCGACCGCGGTGGACCGGGTGGTGATGGAGACGTACGAGCGCGGCGGCGGGGTTGGGCATACGGTCGGCGGGCGCCCAGGTGTCCGGGGACTGTTGAGCGACCAGGTGGCGGCGAGCGCCGCTTTGCTGGATCTCTACGAGGCCAGCGGCCAAGCGGTGTACCTCGACATGCCGCGAGAGTTGATGGCGTACTGCCAGGAGGAGCTGTGGGACGACGGCGCGGGCTTTCGGGACCGGATCCGGGGGACCTCCGACGGTGCGCGGCCGATCGGTCTCCTGGCTGAACCCCATCGGCCGTTCGAGCTGAATTGCCAGGCGGCCCTCGTCCTGGGCCGTCTGGCCATCTTGACCGAGGAAGACCACTACCGGGTAGGTGCCCTCCGAGTGTTGGCCTGCCAGACAGGCGTCTATCAGGCGCGTGGTCTGGACGGTGGGGACTACGTCCTCGCACTCGAGCTGCTGCGTTCCCTGGATGCCGCGCGCGGCTGACCCAAGCTCCGGCAACCCTCATACAGGTTCGGGACCGCGGCGCCCGGGGGCTCGCGGCGCGCCGTGCTACACTTCCCGCCCCGGAGGCCCCCTTTTTGAAAGTTGATCGCAGCGCCGCACTCCCAGCTCTACGTAACATTGCCACGCGACTTCGTATCGAGTCGGTGCGCGCGACCGCCAGCGCCGGCAGCGGCCATCCCACCAGCTGCTGTTCGGCGGCTGAGATCATGGCTGCCCTGTTCTTCGGGCAGATGCGGTTCGACCCGCAGGATCCTGCGTGCGAGGACAACGACCGCTTTGTGCTGTCCAAGGGCCACGCCGCGCCTGTTTTGTACGCGGCGTGGGCGGAAGCCGGGGTGATTGCGCGCGACGCGCTCTCGACCTTGCGTGACATCGACTCCGATCTCGAAGGGCATCCGACGCCGCGGTTGCCATTCGTCGACGTGGCCACCGGGTCGCTTGGTCAGGGTATCTGTGCCGCGGTCGGTATCGCGCTCAATGCGCGTCGCATCGCGTCCGACTACCGCACTTACGTCTTGCTCGGCGACGGAGAGTCGGCCGAAGGATCGGTGTGGGAGGCGGCCCAGGCCGCGGCCCAGATGCGGCTCGACAACCTGTGCGCCCTCATCGATGTGAACGCGTTGGGGCAGAGTAGCGGGACGCAGTGGGGGCATGACCTCGAGTCCTACGCGGCCCGTTGGCGTGCGTTTGGCTGGCACACTCTGGTCGTCGATGGCCACGATCTGCCGGCCGTCCTCAGCGCGCTCGACGAGGCGGCCGAGACGTCAGGGCGCCCGACCATCATCCTGGCGCGTACGCTCAAGGGCAAGGGCGTGTCGTTCGTCGAAGGCCAGGACGGGTGGCATGGCAAGCCGTTGACGGGAGATTTCCTGACGCGCGCCCTCGGCGAATTGGAAGGACAGCTCGGCGCCGCAACCGAGAACCCACCGATTCCGGCCCCTCCTCGTCGCGGGGTGCCGCCGCTGGCCCCACCGGACTTCGCCGCCATCAGCCTGCCTGTCTACGACAGTGGGACTGCCGTCGCCACCCGGGAGGCCTATGGCGCCGCGTTGGCGGCCCTGGGCGCTGGCGATCGGCGAGTCGTCGCGTTGGACGCCGACGTCAAGAACTCGACCTTCAGTGACATGTTCCAACGCCAGCATCCGGATCGTTTCTATCAACTGTTCATCGCTGAGCAGGTCATGGTGGGCGCCGCACTCGGACTGGCCAGTCGCGGGGCTATTCCCTTCCCCTCGACATTCGCCTGCTTCCTCACACGTGCCGCCGATTTCATCCGCATGGGTGGCATCGGCAACGTGAACATCAAGTTGGCGGGGTCGCACGCGGGCATCTCTATCGGTGAAGACGGACCCTCGCAGATGGCGTTGGAGGACTTGGCCATGATGCGGGCCGTGCCGGAATGCGTGGTGCTCTACCGTTGTGACGGGGTGAGTGCCGGTCGTCTCGTCGTGGCCGCGGCCGCGCACACGGGGATGACCTACATGCGGACGTCGCGACCCAAGACCCCGATCATCTATGCGGAGGATGAGGCGTTCGTCATCGGGGGGTCCAAGGTGCTGCGTGAGAGTCCGGACGATACCGCCACCGTGATTGCGGCTGGCGTGACGGTGTTCGAGGCATTGGCGGCGCACGATTCACTCTTACGCGACGGCATCCACCTGCGGGTGATCGACGCCTACTCCGTGCAGCCGATTGACGCCGAGACCATGGTGCGGGCCGGGGAGGCGACCGGTGGCCGCCTCATGACGGTGGAAGATCACTACGCCGCCGGTGGCTTGGGCGACGCGGTGAGCGATGCGGTTGCGCCACACGGCATCACGGTCACCCGGTTGGCCGTGCGCGCCGTACCACGGAGCGGCGACGCCAAGCAGCTCCTTGACCGCTTCGGTATCTCGGCCAAGCAGATCGTCGCCGCGGTCCGGGCGCAAACCGCGGGCGCGTCCACCCCACCGTCCTGACGCCCGCTCCGGGGGCAACCTGCCGGAGCGTGGCGCAGGCCCGGGTGTGAAAGCCCGGCCGACACGATTCAGCGAACTTCAGGACCACCGCGGCGGTCGTCTGGGATGAAACGAGGACGAGCCGGCATGTTCACCCCCGGCAGCGTCGAGGCGTTCATGACCGCCTCGGGGGCAATGATGTCGTTCTTGCTGAGAATCCAGGCCACCAGGCCGTACACGTCATCGGGGGTCAATGTGCCCGGCGCGTTCCGCGGCATGGCTCGATTGATGTAGTCGTAGAGAGTGGTGGCGTAGGGCCAGTAGTTGCCCACGGTCGGTTGTGGGTCGCTGAGGTCGGGGCCCACGACCGGGGCCGCAGTGCTGCCTTCGCCCTCGCGGCCGTGGCAGCCGGCGCACGCGCGGGCCCAGATGCGTGCACCGTCGCTGGCAGAGCCCTCGCCGGGTGGGAGCCCGGGGCCATCCGGCATCACGTCGATATCCAACGCCGCGATCTCACTCGCGGTGGCCGCGCGACCCAGCCCGAAGGTCCGCGGGTGATTGCCCCCGGGTGGCACGAGATTCGGGG
>SXOW01000221.1 GCA_005778315.1 Acidobacteriota bacterium | reverse complement strand
GTTTCCTTTTCTATAAAGGCCAACCAGTGGATCTTGCAGTTATGCAGCGTCGTCGGGATATTGGTAACCCACCGGCGCCTTTTTCTTGAACGTCTACCGGCTAAAGCCGGTAGACTCCTGTTCCGACTGAAAGTCGGCTTGCGGCTAAAGCCGCCTGAAGGGGGCTCCGGCTGAAGAGCCACGCCATCACTGTCGTTTCGTCGGCCGCGCTCACGGTCGCACAGAAGTATCCGCGCGCCCAGAGATGCTGGCCCCAGTAGCGCTGCGCAGGTGCGGAAAATCCCGCTGCAGCATGCGCGACGATCGGCCCTTCAGGAACCCGACGAGTTTCGCGGGCGCCAATTGCGGCGGCGCCACCACCAACATGTGGATGTGCTGCCCGGCGAGGACCCCAGGGATTATCTGAGCGAGGGCCGGCAGTTCATCGCCATCGCCGCCGGCCATTCGCTGATGACAATTGCGCTTCCGGAGTGAGCGGTGGGCTGCTCAGAACCGGAGCCTCGGCGAAACGCTTGAGCCAGTGGCCCCGTAGGCGTAGGATGCATGAGTTAGATAGTCACTGTCAGATCAGTCACCAGGGGGGACCATGCGTAATCGTTCCATCGCGTCCGTGAGTACCGTTGCCGTGCTGGTCGCGGGTGTTTCGGCGGGAGTCGTGCCGGTGGCGGCCCAGTCCGCCGCGGTGGCGACGGCATGGGGGCACCCGGACCTTCGTGGGATTTGGGATTTCCGCACCATCACCCCGCTCGAACGACCGGAGGAGCTGGGCGACAAGGCCTTCTTGTCAGAGGAAGAGGCGGCCAACCTCGAGCAGGAGGTGATCGAGCTGAACGCGCGTCTCGAGGCTCGCGCGGCTGAACGGACCGAGGCCACGACCCAGGTAGACCGGCGCGCGGACGGGACTCCGGGGTTCTACAACAACTTCTGGTTGGACCGAGGGACGAGGGCGGTGGAAACACGACGTACCTCGCAAATCGTCGATCCGCCGAACGGTCGCGTCCCGGCCCTGACCCCGGCGGCGCAGGCTCGGGCTGACGCGAGTCGAGCGTATCGGGAGGCGCATCCGGCAGATTCCTGGGTTGACCGCACCACTTCGGATCGGTGCCTGCTGGGATTCAACGCCGGGCCGCCGCTGACGCCGGGTGGGTACAACCAGAACTTGCAGATCTTTCAGACTCCGGACCACGTCGTGCTCGTCACCGAGATGGTCCACACGGTCCGCGTCGTCCCGCTGGACGGTCGCCCCGCGTTGCGTGATGACCTGCGACAGTGGTCGGGCGACGCGCGCGGTCACTGGGAGGGCAACACCCTCGTGGTGAAGACGTCCAATTTCAACAGCCAGCGGGGATGGCGGAACACGACCAACAGTTTGACGCTGGTCGAGCGCTACACCCGGGTTGATGAGGACACGCTCGAGTACGAGTACACGGTCACCGACCCTGAGACCTGGGCGACCTCCTGGACGGCATCGTTGCCGCTGCAGCGCACCGACGTGCCGACGTTTGAATACGCGTGCCACGAGGGCAACCACAGCATGGACGGTATCCTGGCCGGCCACCGAGCGGAGGAGCGGGCGGCGGCGGCCGCCCGCTAGCGGGGACTCGGGCGGAGGGACCGACTCCTAGGCCGTCGCATCGGGACGCTAGCGTCAGGAGGCTCACCATGCGTGGTACGACGTTGGGCCTCGTCACGGCCCTGGTGCTCACTGCGCCCGTCGGCCATGTCCGTGCGGCTGAGGGACCGATCACCGGCTTTCCCGGCGAACAAGCGGCAGCGCAACGGGCGCTGGAGGCGCGGTTCGACGCGGAGCTCGACGCCAACGATCTCCGTGAGTGGATGCGGCACCTGAGCTCCAGGCCACACCACGTCGGTTCTCCCTTCGGGAGGGAGGTCGCCGAGTTCGTCGCCGACCAGTTTCGCGAGTGGGGCTACGACACGGAGATCGAGGCCTATCAGGTCCTGTTTCCGACGCCGCGAGTGCGCCGATTGGACATGGTGGCGCCGACACGCTTCACCGCCAGCCTCGAAGAGCCGGCGCTGGCGGAGGACCGCACCTCGGATCAGCGCGACGAGCAGCTCCCGACCTACACCGCGTACTCCATCGATGGCGACGTGACCGGCGAGCTGGTCTACGTCAACTACGGGCTGCCGGCCGACTACGACGAACTGGCGCGGCGTGGTGTCGACGTGGCCGGCAAGGTCGTTATCGCGCGCTACGGGGGCTCCTGGCGAGGGATCAAGCCGAAGGTGGCGGCGGAGCACGGCGCAATTGCGTGTCTGATTTACTCCGATCCGGGGGATGACGGCTACGCGCGTGGAGACGTGTATCCGGAGGGGCCGTACCGTATGGCCGAAGGCGCGCAGCGGGGTTCGGTCGCTGACATGCCGCTGTTCCCAGGGGATCCGCTGACGCCCAATGTGGGCGCCACGGAGGGGGCCGAACGACTCGCACTGGACGACGCACCGACCCTGACAAAGATTCCGGTCATGCCTATCTCCTACGCGGACGCGCAGCCGCTGCTGGAGGCGCTGGGTGGACCGCTGGCGCCAGCGGAGTGGCGCGGCGGGCTTCCGTTGACCTATCACCTGGGCCCGGGGCCGGCAGAGGTCCATCTGGAGCTCGCGTTCAACTGGGACCTCGAACCGGCCTACAACGTCATCGCGCGGCTTGAGGGCCGGGAGCGACCAGACCAGTGGGTGTTACGCGGTAATCACCACGATGCCTGGGTCAATGGTGCCGAGGATCCGGTCAGCGGGCTGGTGGCCCTGATGGCAGAAGCCAAGGCCATCGGTGCGCTCGCCCGGACCGGGTGGCGCCCGCGACGGACCATCGTCTTTGCCGCGTGGGACGCGGAGGAGCCGGGTTTGATTGGGTCGACGGAGTGGGGCGAGGAGCACGCCCACCTGCTCCGCGAACGGGCCGTCGCGTATATCAACACCGACGGGAATGGGCGCGGGTTCCTGAGTATGGCGGGCTCCCACACGCTGGAGCGGTTCATCAATGAGGTGGCGCGGGACGTCACGGACCCCCAGACCGGTGTCAGCGTCTTCGAACGTCGCCACGCCCAGCGTCTGGCCGGGGGAGATACCGAGGACCTGGCCGGGACGCGAGACCACCGCATCAATGCGCTCGGGTCCGGTTCCGACTACACGCCGTTCCTCCAACATCTCGGCGTGGCGTCGCTCAACCTGGGCTATGGCGGAGAGAGCGGCGGTGGGTCGTATCACTCGATCTTCGATTCGTTCGACCACTACACCCGCTTCATCGATCCGACATTCGAGTATGGCGTGGCCCTGGCACAGACGGCGGGTCGCGCCGTGTTGCGGCTGGCCGAGGCCGGGCTCTTGCCGTGGGACTTCACGGCGTTCGAGGCGACGGTCACACGCTATACCGACGAGGTGGTGACACTGACCGACGGGATGCGTGAGACCACCCAGCGTCAGAACCGGCTCCTGCGTGACGGCCGGTTCCAGCAGGCAGCCGACCCGACGCGTCGCTACGATCCGCCCAAGGCCGAAGACCCGGTGCCACACCTCAATTTCGCGCCGGTTCGCAACGCCTTGGTCGGTCTGGCCGCGAGCGCACAGGCTCATGAGACGGCTCGTCAGGCGCTGGTGTCCAGTGGCGATCAGCTGTCGACCGACCAGGCACGTGCGGTTGACCAGATCTTGTTTCGCACTGAAAGGGCCATGACCACGCCGGAGGGGCTCCCTGGTCGTCCGTGGTTCGTGCACCAGATCTATGCGCCTGGCTTCTACACGGGGTACGGGGTGAAGACGTTACCCGGGGTTCGCGAAGCGATCGAGGCACGAGACTGGGACGAAGCGCAGCGTCAGATTGTCAGACTGGCCGACACCATCCGCCAGGTGGCGACGGAAGTGGACCGGGCCACGCTGGTGCTCGAACCAGCCGGTCCGTAGCGACGGATCTGACGATGATCAAGACGGTGCTCAAGATCGTGATGGCCGCCTTCTACATCTTTGCCGGTGTGAACCACTTCCGCAATCCGGCGTCCTATCTCAATCTGATGCCGCCGTATCTCCCGGCGCACGAGGCGGCCGTGGTCTGGAGCGGCGTGGCTGAACTCACCCTGGGGCTCCTCATCCTCTGGCCGCGCCACCAGTGGCTCGCCGCGTGGGGCATCGTCGCGATGCTCATCGCGTTCCTCCCCGTGCATGTCCACATGCTGGTCAACAGCCATCTCTATCCCGAGACGCCGGTCGCGTTGCTCTGGCTGCGGTTCCCGATGCAGGCGCTCCTCGTCGCCTGGGCCTACTGGTATACGCGCGTCTCACGTCGCGTCGCCCCGTTGAGATGACGGGTAACCCCCGTTGCGGCCGCCCTCGCGATGTCCTCTGCTGGCGGCCGAAGCGTCGGTCTGCGGCTGGGCGATGTCGGGCGGGAGGCTACCCCAGCCACAGGTGGACCGGCACAGCAGGTATACTTCCGGGTCCCGGGCTACGCCGAAAGAGGTAGGTCACCAGGTTGGCAGAACGCAAGGCTCTACCCCTCCGGCCGCTTCATGGGCTTCGCGTCCTTCAATGGCCACTGCTGGTGCTCGGCATTTCGGTGGCCGTGGGGCCGGTGGTGGTCGCCCAAGGCCGCCAGGCGCCGGCTCCGCTGGTCGCGGTAGCGCCCTTTGCGAACATCTCAGCCGAACCGGCCGATGGTTGGATGGGCGCGGGGATCGCCGCCACCGTCGCGGCTGATCTGGAACAGCTTGACGGGGTGTCGGTCGTCGGCGGCGAGGCCTTTGCCGGGTCGACGCTGGCGACGCGTGCCTCGGAGGGGGACGCGCCGGCGCGGGCACGAAGCCGCGAGCTCGGGGCAGTCTGGCTGGTGACCGGCGGCTATCAACGTGTCGGGGATCAGTTGCGGATCACGGCGCGGGTGATTGATGTGGAAACCGGCGCGGTCACCGGGAGAGTCGCGCTTGACGGCGGCGTTGAGGAGTTGTTTGCGCTGCAGGACCGGATTGTCGCGGAACTCGTCGGTGCCACCGGTGCCGGCCTGGTCCGTTCGGTCGCGGACGGTGCGGCCGGCCTGGCGGCGCCCGTGCCGTTGGGGGACGTGCGTGCTGTCGTCCTAGACGAGGGCGTGAGTCCGCCGGCGCCCACCGTGTCGGCCGGTGGTGGGCTGGCTCGGCTCAACGCCATCGACGGCCCGCCGCCGCCGGTCCCGCCCGCGGTGATGTCGCGAAATCAGGCGGGCGCCACCACGCTCCGGGCCGTGAGAGTGAGCGAACCGATGCGGTTGGATGGCCGACTCGACGAGCCGGTGTATCAGGCCGTGCAGGCCATCACCGACTTCATTCAACAGGTGCCGGACGAGGGTGCGGCGGCGACGGAGAAGACCGAAGCGTGGATTCTGTTCGACGGGGACAACATCTACGTGGGGGCGCGTGCCTGGGATTCGGCGCCCCCCAGCGAGTGGGTCGCGAACGAACTGCGCCGCGATGCGAATCAGTTGCGGCAGAACGACAACTTTGTGATTCTCTTTGACACCTTCTATGACCGGCGTAACGGGGTCGCGTTTCAGACCACCCCGATCGGCGCGCTGTCAGACTTCGCGATTACGAACGAGGGCAACTACAACGGCGACTGGAACCCGGTCTGGGATGTCCGGACCGCGCGGTTCGAAGGCGGCTGGACGGTCGAAATGGAGATTCCGTTCAAGTCGCTTCGGTATCGGCCCGGGCCTGACCAGGTGTGGGGCGTCCAGATGAGGCGAGGCATACGGCGGAAGACGGAATACGCCTACATCACGCCGCTTCCGATTTCGGCCGCCGGTGGGGCCGGGGGCACCGCCGGCATTTTTCGCGGTTCGGCGGCGGCGACCCTGGTCGGGCTAGAAGTGCCGGGAGCCGGTCGAAACCTGGAAATCAAACCGTATGCGATCGGCCGACGGACGACAGACCTGAATGCGCGCCCCGCGAGACTCGGTGACGGGGACGGCGACGTCGGGGTGGACCTGAAGTATGGGATCACCCGCAACCTGACGGCGGACTTCACCTACAACACCGACTTTGCCCAGGTCGAGGTCGACGAGCAGCAGGTCAACCTGACGAGGTTCAGCCTGTTCTTTCCGGAGAAGCGCGAGTTCTTTCTGGAAGGCCGCGGCATCTTCGACTTCGCGCAGGGTGGATTCGGCGGCGGTTTCGGCGGGGCCCTCCGTAGCACCGGTGGTTTCTTTGGTGGAGGCAATGCGCCCACCCTCTTTTACACCCGCCGCATTGGTCTCGAGAATGGCACCATCGTGCCGATTGTGGCCGGAGGCCGGGTTACGGGCAAGGTCGGCGCCTTCGATGTGGGGGCGTTGAATATTCAGACCGATGCCGAGGAGGTGTCGGGGGCCGAGATGACGAACTTCACCGTCGTCCGGGTCAAACGGGATCTGCTGCGGCGTAGCAGTGTCGGCGCGCTGTTCACGAATCGTTCGGTGTCGCTCAGCGGCGACGGTATGAGCCAGGCCTACGGTGCCGATGCCACGTTCTCGTTCTTTGAAAACGTCAGCTTTCTGGGGTACCTGGCACGCACGCGTCTGCCGGGGGTCGACACCGAGGACCAGAGCTACCAGGGTCGATTCGACTACACCGGAGACCTCTACGGGTTCCACGCTGACCACCTGGTGGTGGAGCGCAATTTTGTGCCCGAAGTGGGCTTCGTGCGGCGCGACAACTTCCGCCGCAGTTACGCGTCTGGTCGATTCAGCCCACGGCCGTCGGCGATCGAGTCGGTCCGACAGTTTCGCTTTGAAGGCAGTTTCGACTACATCCTGACCGCCGACACGGGCATCGTGGAAACCCGGCAGTCGCAGCTCGGATTTGCCGCTGAATTTGAAAACAGTGACACGGTTGGGCTCTCCGTCGCCGATAACTACGAGTTTCTGGTCCAGCCGTTCTCGCCAGGCCGAGGCGTGACGGTGCCGGTTGGCGGGTATGGCTTTCGGGATGTGGAAGCAAGTTACACGCGTGGATCGCAGCATGCCATCAATGGGACCGTCACCGCGCGGGTCGGTGAGTATTTCAACGGTGACATTCGGTCCATTGCCTTCAGTCGGGCCCGGGTAGAGCTCACGTCCCAGTTCACGATCGAGCCCAGCGTGTCGGTCAACTGGATCGACACGCCGGCGGGGTCGTTCCGAGCGGATCTGATCGTGTCGCGCGTGACCTACACGCTGACCCCACGTCTGTTCGTGAGCGGGCTGGTCCAGTACAACTCCAACAGTAACGCCATCAGTAACAACTTTCGACTGCGGTGGGAGTACACGCCCGGCAGCGAACTGTTCGTCGTCTACAGCGAAGATCGGAATACCAATCCCCTGATGCCGAATCGGTTTTCGGAGCTGCGGAACAGGGGCTTCGTCGTCAAAGTGAACCGCCTCTTTAGTTTCTAGGCGGCCTGGTCGCGGCCCCCACTCAGCCGGAGGTGACATGCGTCTCTGCTATGCGTTCGTTGTCGGATTCGCGCTGTCCGGCGGTCCAGCCGTGGCGCAGCCTCGTCTCACCATGGACTGGGAGGCGATGGCCGAACGGCTCGTCGCGCAGCTGGCGCCCCAACCAGGCGAGCGGATTCTCATGCTGGCGCGGCCGGGCAACTTCGACGAGATCCTGCCGCATCTGCGTTACGCGCTGATGGAGGCCGGCGCCGTCGATCTCGGGGTGGTCGATGTGATTGAGGAGCCATTTCCAGAGGCGTGGGACGCGGATGTGATCCGCCGTGGCTACGCCGAGACGCGAGCGGCCTACAAGGAGATGTTTCGCGACGTCGATGGCGCCATCATGATGCCGGGAGCGCGGCCGGGTCAGCCGGCGTATAGCGCCTTGCAGGACTGGCTGAACGAAGGGGTGGGGCGGACCATCCATTTTCACTGGACCCACAATGGCAGCGCATTCCCGCTCCCTGGGCAGCCGCTGCCTGAGCAGACTGCGATTGATGCGCACTATCAGCGCGCCCTGCTCGACACCGACTACGGTGCGCTGGCCACCAAGCAGCGTGACTTTGTCGCGGCGATGCGGGGAGCCGTCGTTCGGGTGACCTCGCCGGCGGGCACAGACCTGAGTTTTCGGATCGGCGATCGGCCGGTCAACCTGCAGGACGGTGACGCGTCGAAGGCGCGAACCGACCAAGGGACAATCCTGATCGATCGGGAGATCGAACTACCGGCGGGATCGATTCGCGTGGCACCGGTCGAGGCATCAGTGAACGGCGTCATCGTGTTCCCTCCCTCGCAATGGGATGGGCGCCAGGTCGACGGGCTGCGGATGACCTTCGAACAGGGACGGATTGTCGGGGTGACCGCCGACCGCGGGCTTGACGCGGTGCAGGCGGAACTCGACCAGGTGCCGGCTCCCGCCCGCGCGTTCCGCGAGTTCGCGCTGGGCTTCAATCCACTGCTCGCGGTCCCGGAACGGAATCCCTGGATCCCGTACTACGGGTACGGAGACGGCGTCGTGCGACTCTCGATCGGTGACAACTCGGAGCTCGGAGGCTCCGTGACGGGCGGTTACGTCCGATGGAACTTCTTTACGGATACCACCGTGGGCCTGGACGATGAGGTCTGGGTGCGGGACGGCCGCCTCGTCCGGTAACGGTTCAACGCCAGGGTCGCGCCGCCGGTCGCGCCACGGCCCGCGCAAGACGCCGTGCAGCTACCGCGGTACCGGACCGCCTTCGTACAACCACTGCAGCGCCAGCGGATCCGAACAGATCTCCGCTCCCATGGTACGCAGGTGTCGAGCGATGTCGCTCGTCATGCCGTCATCGATGGCCGCGCCAGCCGCGCCCCGGCGCACCATCGCGCCGACCTCGAGCACCGGCACGGCGGCGGCGGTGGTAGCGTCGAACTTCCTGGCGTGCTGCTTCATCCACGAAAACGAGGTGTACGTGGCAATCGCGCGCCACGCCGCGTCGGTCGGGTGCACATCGAGGAACTTGGCGATGCGACGCAGTGATCCGTCGTGGTCGCGCTTCATGTCCGCGAAATGGAGTAGCAGGACATTGGATTGGTGACGGAGCGGCCACCAGGACTCGACGAACTCGAACAGCGCGCGAATCAGACCCATGTGGTCCGCGACCTCGTAGTAGAAGGCAGGGAAGTCCGGGCGCGTAAGCGCGGCCCTCGGGACCTCCCACAGGTCGAACCACGCGTCGGTGTGTTTCTCGATGAACGGCTTGATCGAGACCAGCGCCTCCTCCGGGTTG
Source organism: Acidobacteriota bacterium (assembly GCA_005778315.1). Lineage (GTDB taxonomy): Bacteria > Acidobacteriota > Vicinamibacteria > Vicinamibacterales > UBA8438 > UBA8438. Next base: position 2,755 of record SXOW01000221.1, on the reverse strand, counting down.
CGGACCACCACGATATAACGAACGTCTGGTCCGGTCGTCGGCTCGACGTAGGGCAGCATGGGCGGCGCGGCGTGGGACTTGAATGCCCGAGGCCGGTCACGCCGCAGGCTGCCGACACGGTCCAGGAGTTCGTCCACCGGCATGTCCGGACGCGTCAGGAGCTCGATCCAGGGGACCTCGGCGTAGATATCCTCGAAATCGGGGTCGCCGCCTGTCAGCAACTGGTGGACGATGTTCATCGTCCAGGTCGTCCCGCTCTTGATCGGTACAGAGACGAGAATGTCCTTGTCCCGCCACGTGATCTGTTGCTGCATGGTCGGGTCGATCCATCTGGGCCCCCCGCCTGTCTTTGCGTCGGTCATCGAAAGTCCTCGTCGGTTACGCCGTCTCGTTCGGGCCGATTATCGATTGTCCGGCCCCGCCATTCAACGTTGCCCATCACGCGGTCGGGCGGCGACGCGCTAAAGGTCGGCGGCCCCGGTGCCGACAACACGGGGGATGGCACCGACTTCCCATGTGCACCACCTCGCCTCTCGTGCGATACCGTTCGACTACGCGGCGCACCGGCCGTTCGGGCGCGTCGCCAGGGCGGTCGGTCCGCTCGCGCACGCGGCGGCCGCGCTGGCTCGCCGTGTCCGAGTTGAGGGCGCCACGGCGCTCGGGCGGCTTGGCCACCAATGGAACGCGCTTGGGGAACGGGACGCGCTCGGTGCCGTGCTGACCAGGCCAGGTTTCGCCCCGGCGTGGGACCTGCACGACTTCTTCGAGACCGGTCGGGCAGACGTCGACCGACTCATGACCCGCGCAGCCTGGCGAGTCCCGGAGCTGTCGAGAGACCGCGCGCTGGATTTCGGGTGTGGCGTCGGGCGACTCACCCAGGCGCTGGCCCTCTACTTTTCCGAGGTCTGTGGGGTTGACGTCGCGCATTCGATGATTGCGTTTGCACGACGAGAGAATCGTGCCCCGCAGCGGTGTCACTTCGAGGTCAATCGGCGGGCACATTTGCGCCGGTTTCAGACTGGGACCTTCGACCTGGTCTACAGTCGCCTCGTCCTGCAGCACATACCGCCGCACCTGGTCACCCGGTACATCCCCGAGTTGGTTCGCGTGCTGGCGCCCGGCGGTCTGCTGGTGTTTCAGTTGCCCACCGTGATCTCAGACCCCGTGCGGTCGTTCTACGATGCCCCCGTGCGCGGACGGCTCAAGCGGGCGTTGCCCAGCTGCGTGGTCCGTGGGTATCGAACGCTCAAGTACCCGCTGTTCCGTCCGCCAGTCAGCGAGATGGACATGTTTGGGCTGGCGCGCGAGACCGTGGTCCGGTTGGTGGACCAGGCTGGCGGGCAGATAGTTGCCACGCTGCCAGACGGGAGTCACGGAACCAGCCAGCCTGGGTTCGAGTATTGGGTGACTCGCACCTCCGTTGCCTAGCCGGCGCTCGCACGCTTCTTCCCCTCGTCTCCGGGGCACATCGTCTTCGTTTCCAAGGCCAGCGCAGCGCCCCAACTGCGGTCCCCCGGTACCAACGGACTTGACGTAGACCCGTGGCAGGGGCATTCTCGGCTACCAGCCTGTCTTCGGTCGGAGGCGGATCGTGGCGCCGGTGCGCACCACGGCGTTCCCGTACGGCTGTGAAGGAGACGAGATGAAAGCCGGACTCGCAGGAGCCATGGCGCTACTGGCCGTGGTGACGTTGGCGGCGCAGGATACCCGGGTCACGATTCGGGCGGGGCGCCTGCTCGACGGCGCAGGAGGCATGAGCGAGGACGTACGACTGACGCTCGATGGGTCGCGTATTGTCGGGGTGGACCGATTACGAGGGGCGGTCACGTATGACCTGTCCGAGTTGACGGTCATGCCGGGCCTGATCGACACCCACGTGCACCTGGCTGCCCACTTCGACGCCGACGGGCACACGCACGACGACGCGGACGAGCCCGCCGAGGCGACGATGTTGTTCGCGGCGGAGAACGCGTATCGGACGTTGATGGCCGGAGTGACGACGGTCCAGAGTCTGGGCAGCGCGAGCGATCGCTACCTGCGTGACGCCATCGAGCGGGGCACCTTGCCGGGCCCCCGGATCCTCACCTCGCTCGACGCGGTCACATTCGAGACGGGTGCGCCCGATGAGATTCGAACGTACGTGCGTCATCTCGCGGAGCAGGGCGCCGACGTGGTGAAGATTTTCGCGTCCGCGAGCATCCGCGACGGGGGCGCACAGGTCATGAGCGACGAGCAGCTCCAGGCGGTGTGTGACGAAGCGAACCAGGCGGGGCTGAGAACGGTGGCCCACGCGTATGGGACCGAGACGGTGACGGCGGTCATCGAAGCGGGCTGCGGCGGGATCGAGCACGGCACCCGTTTCAGCGACGCGGTTATTGACCTGATGGCCGAGCGAGGCACCTATCTCGACATGCATGTCGGGTTGCTCTGGGCGAATTACGAAGAACACCGGGACAGCTTTCTCGGCACCGGCAATTACACCGAGACGGGCTACGCCCGCATGGACGATGCGAGACGCGCCGGCTACGAGACCTTTCGGCGGGTGGTGCAGCACGGCGGGGTGAAGCTCATCTTTGGTACCGACGCGGTGGCCGGGTCCCACGGACGCAATGCCGAGGAACTCGTCTACCGGGTCAACGAGGGCCGGCAGCCACCGATGGATGCCATCATCTCGGCGACATCCCGGGCTGCGGAGTCTCTGGGGCTGGCCGACGAGATCGGGACGCTCGCGCCCGGCTTCGAGGCCGACTTGGTG
>SXOW01000220.1 GCA_005778315.1 Acidobacteriota bacterium | reverse complement strand
ACGTAGTTCCCGAAGCCGCCCACAGCCAGCGGGACGACGCCCAGGAAGACCATGATGGTCCCGTGCATGGCGCCCAGCTGGTTGTAGAACTCTGGCAGCATGACGCCGCCAGGGGCGTTGGCCATGCCGAGAAAGCCGCCAATGACGGGGATCGGCCGGCCTGGAAAGGCCAGATTCCACCGCATGAGCATCATGAGGGTGAAGCCGAACAGCAGGAAGAGCATCGCGGTGACGGCGTATTGGATGCCGATCACCTTGTGGTCCTGCGAGAACACATAGGCCTGCAAGAAGCTCAGCTCATGCTCGTGCTCGTGCTCGTGATGCCCGGCGTGTTCGGCGTGTACGATTCGTTCGGCGGTGGTCACGTTGTCCAACGTCGTGACTCCTTTCTTGACCTTCCCGGATACCGACGGACCACCTCACCGGGGTCCGTCGAGCAGCAATCTCTGGTGCGGGCGCGTGTTCCGCGGCGGCGACACAGCGCGCGTGACTCCGGAAGCTCGCGTGCGTGTCACCCGCCTCGGGCCAATCGATTCGACACCCGACACGGGACACGCTCAGCGTTCCGCGAACGTGCCTGGCTTCACAAGGGCGCCAACGACCGCGCAATTCTATCGACGCGGTCGCCGGCGCGCAACCCCCGATAAGGGGGGGGCACCTCGGATTGTTTCGATTTCCCGCAGATCGGCCGGGTATACTGCCCTGCAGGGCATCCCACAACCACGAGCCACGGCATCATGACCCAACCCGCGCCTCAACCTACTGGCGCATCGGAGCCACCGCGCCTGTTCGACACCCGGGGCGAAGATCCTCTCGGCTTCATGTACGTGGCGGTGCTGGCCATCGAGGTCGCGGTGCTCGCCGGACTTTGGCTCTTCTCACGATATTTTTCCGGCTGATGCGGACCCGTTCCGTCGTCTTCGCGCGCGGCTGAGACGCCCCATGCATCCGATCGACTGGTTCATCATCAGCGCCTACCTCACGTGGGTGATCTACGACGGGCTCAAGCGCTCGAAGGACACCGACGGGGTGCAGGGGTACTTCTTGGCCGGGCGGTCGCTCCCCTGGTGGGCGGTCGGGTTGTCGGTGATGGCGACCCAAATGAGCGCCATTACGCTGGTCGGGACAACCGGTCAGGGGTACGACGACGGGATGCGGTTCGTGCAGTTCTACTTCGGCCTGCCGGTCGCCATGATCCTTTTGTCGGTGACGTTGGTCCCATTTTTCTACCGGGCCAACGTCTTCACGGCCTACGAGTACCTCGAGCGGCGCTTCGACGCCAGGACACGGGCGGCGGCAGGACTGTTGTTTTTGATCTCACGGGGGCTCGGGGTCGGGGTCGTGCTCTCAGCCCCGGCGGTCGTGCTGTCGATCGTGCTGGGATGGAACCTGGCGTTCACCGCGCTCGTCATCGGCGTACCAACCACGCTGTACACCATGTTCGGCGGCGTGCAGGCGGTGACCTGGGCCGACGTCAAGCAAATGGTCGTCATCCTCGGCGGCATGGCCGCCGCAGTCGCGGTCCTGATTCTCGGTATCCCCGATGGCGTCGGAGTGGGCGAAGCACTCCACGTGGCGGGCGCCACGGGCAGGCTGACCACCATCGACTTCAGCCTGGACTTTACCGAGACGTACACCTTCTGGTCGGGACTGGTCGGGGGCACATTCCTCATGCTCGGTTATTTCGGGTGCGATCAGAGCCAGGTACAGCGGTATCTGACGGCCCAATCAGTCGACGCGGGCCGCCGGTCGCTGCTGATGAGCGCGTTCTGGAAAATTCCGCTGCAGGCCATGATTCTCCTCACCGGAGTACTCGTCTTCGTGTTCTATCTGTTCCACGAGCCACCCATGCTGTTCAATCCGGCGCATGAGGATGGCGTGCGGGCCGGCGCGCGGGCGGCGGAGTTCACCCAGCTCGAAACACGGTTTCACACCGCGTTTGAAGACCGCCGGGACGCAGCCGAACAGATGATTGCGGCCCGCCGGTTGAGCGACGAGGCCGCCGTCACACGGGCACGTGGCCGCTTTGTGGAGACACAGGCGGAGGTGGCGAACATCCGGGACCGCGCGGTTGACCTCGTGCGGGCCGTCAGCGGCGATACCGCCTACACGGATGTCAATTACGTGTTCCCGACGTTCATCACGTCGCGGGTTCCCGTGGGCCTGGTCGGACTGCTCATCGCAGCGGTCATGGCAGCGGCGATGTCGAGCATTGCGGCCGAGCTCAACGCGTTGTCTGCCACGAGCGTCATGGACTTCTATCGGCGTCACGTGCGGCCAGACGCCACGGACAGCCATTACCTCTTCGCGTCCAAGCTCGCGACGGCGTTCTGGGGGGTCTTCGGCACCGCCTTTGCCTTGTACGCCACGAACCTGGGATCACTCATCGAGGTGGTCAACCGGGTGGGGTCCTACTTCTATGGGTCGCTGCTGGGGGTGTTCATCCTGGCGATCGCCGTGCCACGGACGACCGCCAACGGGGCGTTCTGGGGGCTGCTGGCAGGCATGACGGTGGTCTGGGCGGTCGAAATGACCAGTGAGATCTCTTTTATTTGGTACAACGTCATCGGCGCCGTCGCCGTCGTGGTGGTAGGACTCGCCCTGAGTCTCCTGAGTCGATCGCCAGCCAGGACCTGATAAGCCCTTCATTCGCAACTGGTAACGCGCCAAGCCGTCCCGCCATGCCGTCTCGGCGCTGGGGGGTTTCCGGATACCTCCGTGGCGTGGTATGGTGATATGCGACCATTTCGGTCGGGAATAACCCCACGGCTATCAGACTGACCTGCGCGCCGTCCGCGTCGCGTGGGTGTCAGGGTTACCGCGCAGGAGCACTATGAGTACTGCCACCGAAACCGTCGAGGATCTTGCGAAGCAGGAATACAAGTATGGTTTCGTCACCGACGTCGAAACTGATTCCATTCCGATTGGGCTGAACGAAGACGTCGTTCGACTGATCTCCTCCAAAAAGAATGAACCGGAATGGCTGCTGGAGTGGCGTCTCAACGCGTTTCGCGTCTGGAAGAAGATGGCCGAGCCGAAGTGGCACAACGTCCACTACGACCCCATCGACTACCAGTCCATCAGCTACTACGCCGCGCCCAAAAAGCAGATCAAGCTCGACAGCCTGGACGACGTCGACCCCGAGATTCGGGCCACCTTCGACAAACTCGGGATCTCGCTCGACGAGCAGAAACGGCTCTCCGGTGTCGCCGTCGACGCCGTCTTCGATAGCGTCTCGGTCGCGACCACGTTCAAGGGCACGCTGGCCAATCTGGGCATCATCTTCTGCTCGTTCTCCGACGCGGTGCAGGAGCATCCCGATCTGGTCCGCAAGTACTTGGGCTCTGTCGTACCGCACTCGGACAACTTTTTTGCCGCGCTCAACTCGGCCGTCTTCAGCGACGGGTCCTT
>SXOW01000219.1 GCA_005778315.1 Acidobacteriota bacterium | reverse complement strand
CGTGGTCCTTCGTGCTGTCGAGCTGGCCGGCCCAGGTCGGCTACGACGAGGCAAACCGCGAGGCGCTCTATGGCGCATTCGAGTACACGCCAGACCGGGACGTGGTGAGGATGCCGATGACAATCGAGACGCTGCCACGCGCGCATGACCAGCTGTCCTGGCAGTTCCTCGATGTGACCAGGGACGGCGGCACGCTAGGTATGTTCTGGGATACGACCCTCGCTTCGGTGCCCTTCTCGCTGGCCCGCTAAGGTTAGAGCCCCGTATCCGTAGTGATGACAATCCGGCCGGGTTCTTTGTTTGTCCGCGCAGGAGGGTAACCGTTCATGCGGTGGCAACCGGGCACACGCAGTCGAAACCTAGATGACCGCCGCGCGCTTCGCGCGCCACGAGGGCGTGCCGTAGGCGGCGGACTGGGACTTGGGGGCCTGCTGGCGATCCTGGCGATCAGTTGGTTTCTGGGGATCGACCCGACGATGTTTCTGGGTGGCGGCACCGGCGTCGGACTCGGCGGGGGCGGGAGTGCGATCAGCGGGGGCGACGTCACGTCAGGCGCTTTTCAGACTACTCCAGAAGAGGAAGACCTCGTCGATTTCATTTCGTTCGCGCTCGACGATCTGCAAGAGACCTGGCGGGAACTGTTGCCGGGGTATCGCGACGCCACACTGGTGCTCTTCCGTGAGTCGACACAATCGGGTTGCGGGGTGGGACAGAGCCAGATGGGGCCTTTCTACTGTGGCGCCGACGAGCAGGTCTACATTGACCTGTCCTTCTATGCCGAACTACGAACGCGGTTCGGTGCCCCAGGCGACTTCGCCCAGGCGTACGTGCTGGCGCATGAAATCGGCCATCACCTGCAGACACTGACGGGTATCTCCGAGAACGTGCGTCGACAGCAGCAGGCAGATCCCGACGCGCGCAACGCGCTCTCCGTGCGACAGGAACTGCAAGCGGACTGTTTCGCCGGAGTGTGGGGCTACTGGACGGCTCAGCGAGGCAACCTCGAGCCCGATGACGTGGAGGAGGGACTCCGCGCCGCGGCCGCCATCGGTGACGATCGTATTCAGCGCATGGGAGGACGTGGGGTACATCCCGAATCGTTCACGCACGGGTCTTCAGCGCAACGTGTGGAGTGGCTCAGACGGGGCCTGGAGAGCGGGGACCCTGACAGCTGCAAGACCTCGTAGCGGTCGCACCCCGATCCTCGGCCCTCGTTGCCGTCACCCGCATCCAGCCGACGCCAGCGCACTCAGCCGTGGGGTGGCTACCAGGGCATCATCCGATTGGTATACCTGCGTCCGCGGTCGGCCACGTCGGCTCCTGGATTGGAACCAATCCTCACACCCTCGTCGATCATCGCTTCGATGTTCTGGGCGTTCATCTGATCCAGAAACGCGATGCCCGCACTTCGGGTCGCCGCCTGCACCCGGTTGCGGGCATTCTGCAGCACCGCTGGGTTGTCGCTCCGATTCACATTGAACGACAGACTCATGTCGCCGGGTCCCCATTCCGCGAACCCGACCCCCGGCGTCCCGACACTCGCGTCGGCGTTCTCGAGAGCGTGTCGGTTCTCGATCTTGAGCCCCAGCAGCAGCTCGCCGTCGGGGTTGAGCGGCCAGGGGTCTGCCATCCGCTGATACTCGGCGTTCGACACGCCCCAGATGCGGGCCGCGAATCCCTGGCCTCCGTTGCCGCGGAGACCCTCGTCGATACTGTCGGCCGGTGGCGCATGGGGGTAACGGGCCGCCTGGACCATGACCCGCACCGCGGCCGGCGACTGCGCATGCGCCAGCAGCACGCCGTGGACACCCGACCCGAGCAACTGTTCCACCATCCAGTAGTTGGCCGACATGACCGCTTCGCTGATGCCACCGAATGGCAGCACGGCGATGACGGTCGGCGTGCGGTGCCCACTGCGTGTCGGCCCCCCGTCCACCAGGCCCTGCATGAACCCGCGGAGGGCGGTCATGTCAAAGGGGCTGTGTTCCAGGTTGTAGGTAATGTAGTCAGCCCAGGTCTGGGCCAGCGCCTTCCCCTCCTCGTAGCCGCCACCATCGACCTGCGTGTAGTAGATCGGCTGGTCCTGCGCTAGCAGCTCGATCGCCTTGTTGACCCGGGTTGGCGTGTAGCTCGCGTCCCCGCCCTGCTGACCGGCCAGCCCAACCATACCCACCGACATCGCCAGCGCGACCACGGCAATTCCGTTTCTCATGATCTCCTCCAGCCCCACGACTCGGACCGCAGTTTCTCGACTGTCTGTGAACGCGCTGATTATAGACGTGGCCCCGCCACAGGCGCGCAGAGATACATTGACAAAGGCGGCACGAAAGCGCACATTGGTAGCCCTACACAAAGGAGAATCCTATGCAGGCTACGTCCAGAGTCTCGGTCGGCACGCGTGGCATCATCCTGTACGCCCTGACGGCCGTCGCGGTCACCTCCGCGACAGCACCCACCGCGTCATTCGGACAGACCGACGCTGTGACGTTCACGAAAGACGTGGCGCCGATCTTCCAGGCCTCCTGCCAGACGTGTCATCGCGACGGCGCTATCGCCCCGATGTCGCTGATGACATACGAAGAGTCGCGCCCCTGGGCACGCGCGATCAAGGACAAGGTTTCCACCCGAACGATGCCGCCGTGGTACATCGACAGGAACATCGGGGTTCAAGACTTCAAATATGACCGGTCGTTGAGCGACGACCAGATCGCGACCATCGTGGCCTGGGTGGACGCGGGCGCCCCGCGTGGGAATCCGTCGGACATGCCGCCGCCGCGTCAGTTCGCGGATCGGGACAAGTGGAATGTCGGTGAGCCCGACTTGATCGTTCCTATTCCAGAGCCTTTCGTGGTGGCGGCCGAGGGAGCCAATTGGTGGGGCGACCTGTTCTCCGACTCCGGCCTGACCGAGGACCGATGGATCAAGGCGGTCGAGACCAAGCCCTCCCCAGAAGGGTTCCCGGTGGTACACCACGCGGTGACCCGCCTGCAGGAGAGTCGAGACTCGGACGAAGGCGATTTTCTGAACGAGTACGCCCAGGGCAAGAACGGCGACGTGTTCCCTGCGGGTACCGGCCGCTTGGTCAAGGCTGGCTCGATCATCCGGTTCAACATGCACTACGCCTCGAACGGCACGGAGACCACCGACCGCACGAGTGTGGGGCTGACGTTCTATCCGAAAGGCGAGACGCCCGAGCACGAGTTGTTTTCGCGCGCGCTGGCCCAGAACTACGACCTCGACATCCCGCCTGGCGACGATGAAGTGCGGCATGACAGCTATCACCCGTTTACCGAAAACGTCCGCCTCACCGGCTATCAGCCGCACCTGCACAACCGTGGCAAGCGGCAGTGCATCGAGGCGATTCTCCCTGATGGCACGACCGACATGCTCAGTTGCTCCAACTGGGACTTTGGCTGGCACATCGTCTACAACTACGCAGACGACGCGCAGCCGTTGTTGCCGAAAGGGACGTTTCTCCACACCACGACGTGGCACGACAACTCCGCCGGGAACCGCTGGAACCCGGACTCGCGGAACTGGGCTGGCTTCGGACAACGTTCGAGCGACGACATGAGCTTCACCTGGACGAGCTATTACGAGCTCGATGACGAGGAATTCGCTGCCGCCCAGGAAGAGCGTCGGTCCATGACCAATGAGGACAACTGACAACTGACAACGGACAACGGACAACTGAAGACAACTGACCTAGGCGCTGGATCGCAGCTATGAAACAGGACGTCAGACGTTGTGTCACCGCCGGCTGGGTGGCCGCGGCAACCTTGCTTGCCGCAACAGGGGTCCAGGCTCAGCTGCGCTTCGACCGCGGACAGAACGTGGCACCGGTGTTCGAAGGCTGGGAGAAGAACCCGGACGGGACCTTCACGATGCAGTTCGGCTATCTCAACCGCAACTACGAGGAGATCCCGGACGTGCCGGTTGGCCCGAACAATATGTTCGAGCCAGGACCAGCCGACCGGGGTCAGCCGAGCCGCTTCTACCCTCGACGCCAACAGTTCGTCTTCAAGGTCCAAGTGCCGGCGGACTGGGGTGAGAAAGTCCTCATCTGGACCGTCACCGCCAATGGGCGAACTGACCGGGCGGTGGGCTCGCTCTGGCCGTCGTGGCAAATCGATGACGGCGTCATCAAGGCCAACCGTGGCATGGGCATCGACGGGGCACCGTCTGACAATCAGATGCCCAGCATCGCGGTGGCTGGCGGCACCACGTTGACCGTGACCCGGCCCAACGCCTTGACACTGACCGCGGTGGTCGGCGACGACGGTATTCCCGGCCCAAAGGCGCCCGACAAGAACGTGGATGACGACACGGACCTGGCCGCCGCTCGTCTCGCCGCCGCGAGAGCGCGCGCGGCTCGCATACAGAGCCCCACCAATCAAGCGATCGTCGATGCGCGCGTAGCCCGTGAAACCGGTCTCGCCCTGACCTGGACCCACTACCACGGTCCTGGCGCGGTCACGTTCGACCCGATGAAGGCCGCGGTCGAAGGGGGCCGCGGCGGCGAGGTGACCACCACCGTCTCCTTCTCGGAGGCTGGCACACACGTCCTCCGCGGCTACGCCGACGACTCGATCCACACCACCCACATAGACGTAACGGTGACCGTGCGGTAATCCCTACAACCGACAGGTGACTGCATGGACGCGGAGCTGGCCGAGGGGTTCCACCTCTACAAAGGCGCTGGCGTGCTGACGTCGTTGCTGCTCGTCGGCGGGGCCCAGCTGCTGGTGCCCAATCGGCTCTCCCTGGGTGCGGTTCTGGACAACTGGCGCGTCAACGCCCAGCTCGCGTTCATCGACAGCATCCTGATGACGCTCCTCTGCGGCGCTTGCGTCTGTACCTGGGCCGTCACTGTCAGAGCCAGCGGCGTGGGCCTCTTCGAGGCGGCCGCGCTCCCCTACTGGAGCCAGGTGCCGACGACGGTCGTGGTGTTGGACCTCGTCGCCTATCTGTGGCATCGGGCCAACCATCGATGGGCGCTGCTGTGGCGGTTTCACGCCGTCCACCACTCCGATGTCCT
>SXOW01000218.1 GCA_005778315.1 Acidobacteriota bacterium | reverse complement strand
GTACCTGTTCGGCGGCATCGCGGCGCTGACTTGGCTGACGAAGGTGACGGAGCGCATCTCACGCGAACGGCTGCGGTTCGCGGTGCGTGCGCTCGTGGTCGGCGCGATGATTGCCGGCCGCGGCGAGGGCCGACCCGCTGATCCGACAGCCGCCGGAGGCCTCCGTCAGGAGTCGCTTCACCGGGGCACTGGGTACTTCTGACATGGGTTCAACCTCCTGTGACGTCCAGTCGTCTCACCAGATGGTAGTCCACGGTCGGTCCGGATGAGCCCCTCGTTTCGGACCTGCTCGTCGGGTACACTGCATTTCCCGGCCGCGGTCAACTGTGGCGACCGCGCCACCCCCAGCACTCGACCATTACACGGACCTGGTACGCATGGCAGACAGAATCGGCATCAAGGACCTCCAGGGGCGCGGAATCGTCGCACTCGTCTCCGGCGGTCTCGACAGCGTGACCTTTACCCGATGGGCCCGCGACCACGGGGTGAAGGTGCATTGCTGCACCGCGGACCTCGGGCAGCCGGATGAGAAGGACATCGGCGACATCGAGACGCGCATGCGCCAGGCCGGCGCCGAGACGTACACATTGGTGGACGGGCGGCAAGCGCTGGCTGAGGCAGGCATCCTCCTGTTGATGTGTGGCGGCAGCTACGAAGGCGGCTACCTCAACACCACCGGTATTGCGAGGGCGGTCACAACCCAGAAGGCGCTGCCGGTCCTGGCGGCGCACGGCGTGGACGTCTTGTCGCACGGCGCGACTGGCCGTGGCAACGACCAGACGCGGTTCCAGCTGTACGCCAACATGCTCGACCCGACCGTCAAGGTGTACGCCCCATGGCGCGACCCGGAGTTTCTGGCGCAGTTCCCAGGTCGGTCGGAAATGATCGACTACTGCGAGGCCAACGCCATCCCGGTGCGGGCGACTCGCGACAAACCCTACAGTACGGACGCCAACCTGTTGGGCCTCACGCATGAAGCCGGCAAACTCGAACAGCTCGACGTCGGGCCGCGTTTCATCACCCCACAGTTTGGGGTGCATCCCCAGGACGCGCCTGACACGACTACCAGAGTGGTGCTCCGGTTCGAGCGTGGGATCCCGGTGCAGCTGAATGGCGCGTCAGTCGAACTCGTGCCCCTGTTCGAGGCGCTCAACAAGGTTGCCGGCGCCAACGCCGTGGGCATCGGCCTCCACGCCCTCGAGAACCGCTACGTCGGCATCAAGTCCCGCGGGGTGTACGAGCAACCCGCCATGCAGCTGCTGCACACGGCGTACGAGTACATCTATCAGCTCATCCTCGACCGGCGGTCTTTGGAGCTCTACAAGTTCCTCTCCAATATGGTGGGTCGTCAGATCTACGAGGCCGCGTGGTTCCACCCGAGCACGGCGGCCGCCATCCGTGCCGTGCGCTCGTACTCAGACACCATCTCGGGGGAGCTGACCCTCGACCTCTACAAGGGGCATGTCGACTTCGTGAAGGCTGATTTCGAGTCGATTCTGTACTCGCCGGACGACGCATCCATGGAAGGCGTAGGCTCCTTTGACCATGGCGACGCCGAGGGGTTGCTCGGCGTGCTTGGTGTGTCCGCCAGGGGACTGCGAGCGGCGAACCAGATCCGCCTTCAGGACTTCGAGTTGTAGGTCGGAACAACGCGCCGTGGACCGCCCCTGCGCGCGCCACGACCCGGGTCGAACGCGAACAGCGCCAAACGCTCGGCAGGCGGCAGCCCTTCGTCCGCCCAGAGGAGACGCAACTGTTCACGACAGCGGCCGTATCCGTAGAGCGACCGATACGATTCGAGAACCGGCGCGATTGGCGGATCGGCGGTGAAATCGAAGAAATCGACGACATGCGTGACGCCGGTCCGGCGCCAGTATTCGCACAAGTCCTGCCGACCTTCGCGCTGGTACTGCCACGAGTTCACGAGACCATCGAGATTCACGATGGTTCGCTCGGAGCGGAACGCGAGGGTACCGCTGTTCCAGGACGCCAGCACGGCGTCGGGCGGGAGCGCCTCAATGGCCACCAACGCTGGTGCGAGGGCCAGGCCGAAGTCGGGCCCCAGGGCCCGAATATCACGCAGCGTCTTGACCGGAACAACGACCAGCCCCAAGAGCGCCGCCACCGACGCGACCCGCACGGCGCGCTGGCGCGCGGCCCCGCCCAGCGCCGCGCCGACGCGCTTGACTTGTTCGCATCCCCACTCTGCGCTTACCGCCAGGAGCACGGCGGCCAACACTGGCGTCACGGCGTAATACCAGCGCGACTGACTCCACATGCCGTGATAGACCAGCGCGTAGAAGCCGAAACTCACACCGCTGTAGGCAACGAGTGGTGCCAGCGTATCGAGGCGGCGGTCCATGTGGAGCCGGCGCCGCGCCAGCCACAGTGCCCCGATGATCCACGTGCCCCCGACGAGCGCAAGCCGGACCGCGAGTGACTCGTGTGTGAGCGGCCACCACAAATGGACCGCCTTGGCCACCACCCACCCCGCCTGTTGGTAGACGGGATCCTGTTGCAGCGCCAGTTCCGACCACCCCCGTTTCACCGTGGCGCTGACCGGGGTTGCGGCGCCGAAACACCACAGGTTGATGGCGACGTAGGCGAGGCCCGCCACGAGGGTCGGCGTGAGGAGCGCCATCAGACGACGCGTGCGCAGCGCTCCGGCCGTATATCCACGGGTCGCCGCCCACGCCATCGTGACGGCGAGCAGTGCAGCGTCGAGCCGGCTCAGAAACGCGACGGCCAGCAGACAGCCCAGGATGAGGTGCGTTCGGTCGGACGCCGCGCCCCGGGCGACACGTTCCGCGTAGCAGCATCCCGCGCCCAGCACCGCCGTGACATAGAGGGCGTACTCCAACCCGCTGAGGGCCAGCCGGTAACTGAGCCACACCCACGCCAGCACAGCGACGGCTGACGCCCATCGGCTGGCGGCATGTCGCGCGAGGCGATACAGCAACGCGGCCGACACCGCCAGCCCCGCCGCCTGGAGGCCAACGACGACCCAGAGCGCCTGCATGGTGGACGTCGTCAGATGGAAAACCGGAATCAGGCTGAGCAGCCACAAGGGGTGGTAACCGTTGGTGGGATGCAGTCCGTCGGCGGTCGACCCGACACCGTGGGCCAGGTTGCGCGCGATTTGCAGGTAGTAGAAGCCGTCGTCCCAAATCAATCCGGCCGGTCCCACGGTGTGCGCGAGGTAGGCAGCGACGGCCGCCGCATAGACGCCGAGTCCCAGCGCTGCCCACCTGTCCTGGGCGTCGACGGTTGAGGGCACAGCTCACTCTAACTCGTCTGTACTGGTGGGCGCCGCGTGGCACAATGCCGGAAGACCCGTGCCTACGATGGATTCGGACCCGCGGCTCGTCGTGGTCCTCGACGGACGCTTTGTCGCCGACGACTATCCCGGCATCGGACGCTACGTCTTCAACCTCTGCCAGGCGCTGCCGGCCCTGGCGCCGTCCTGTCGCATTCACCTCCTGGTCGACCGTCATGCCCGCCAGACCCGCTATGACCTCGACGCGCTGCCGTCGCGTGGCGTGGAGATCGTGGCCGACGATGTCGGGGTCAGGTCGTTTCGCGGCCAGTTCGCGCTGGGCCGTGTGTGTCGTCGGCTGTCGGCAGACGTCTGCCATACGCCGCATCTGCTTTCGGCCGGCCCCCTGCCGTGCCCGAGCGTGGTCACCATCCACGATGTGATTCCGTTGCACGCCGCTGGTCGCCTGCCGACACGCCGGGCCCAGGTGATCTATCGTCTCCTGCTTCAGCGGGCCCTTCGTCACGCGGCCGGGGTGCTGACCCCATCTGAAGCCGCGGCGGCCGATCTGCGGTCACACTGTGCCGTTCGTGGCGACCGCCTCTGGGTGACACCGTACGCCAGCGACGATCGGTTCAAGCCGGCCTCACCCAAGGCCGTGGCGGCGATGCGTGGGCGTCTGGGCCTGCCGGAGCGCTACGTGTTGTGTGTGGGCACGCAGAAGCCGCACAAGAATCTGGAGATGCTTGTGCAGGCGTGGAGGGCCGTAGCCGGTCGTGACGCCGGAGCCGCGTGTCTCGCTCTTGCCGGCGGGTCGGCGGCTGGCCCTCGGACCGTGCAGGCGCGGGACACAGCCGACGCGACCTCGGGTCACGTACGCTGGGTGGGTGACGTGTCCGAGGGTGACCTGCCCGCGTTGTACAGCGGGGCCCGGGTCGTCGTGCAGCCGTCGCTGCTCGAAGGATTCGGGCTACCGGTACTCGAGGCCATGGCCTGTGGCGCGCCAGTGCTGTGCGCCCAGACACCGGCGCTGACCGAGGAGACCGGCGGCGCGGCGCTCCTGGTCGACCCGACGAGTGTCAGCGCCTGCAGCGCGGCGCTCCGGCGCGGCCTCGAGGACGATGCACTACGGGCCGACCTGACCGCCCGCGGATTTGTCCGGGTCCGCGAGTTTTCCTGGTCGCGAACTGCCAGGCTTACGCTCGACGCCTACGTGGGTGCGGTATCAGCACAAGGGCAGGCCTGATGCGGATCCTGCATATCTTCAAGGCGTATCCACCGGTCGTTGGCGGCATCGAGTACCACGTTCGCGCACTGGCGGAGGCCCAGCAGCGCCGAGGCTGTGCGGTCACGGTGCTGGCTGCCTCGGCGTCCGGCCGCTCAACGGTGGCTGACGAGGCAGGGGTGCGGGTCATCCGCACGCGGTCCTGGGGGTCGGTGGCGTCAACCCCGATGAGCCCCGCGCTGGTGGCGTGGGTTCGTCGATTGCCCACTGATGTCACGCATCTTCACCACCCCTACCCGCTGGGCGAGTGTGCGCATCAGCTGTTCGGTCGGGCGAGCGCTACGGTCGTCACCTATCACAGCGAGCCGGTCCGGTATCGACGGCTTGGGCGTGTGTATCGCCCGTTCGTCAGTCAACTGCTGCGCCGTGCCGACCGAGTGCTGGTCACCACGAGATCCTACCTGGAGGGTTCACCGCTGCTGCGTCCCGTCATGGATCGGTGTCGCGTTGTGCCGCTCGGAATCGATCCACGCCCGTTCGCCTCCGTGGAGCGCGACGAGACCGACCCCTCCGACGAGGCACGTGCGGCCAGGAGCGTCGTCCTCTTCGTCGGTCGCTTGCGGCACTACAAAGGGCTCGACGTGCTGTGCGACGCGGCCCAGGCGGTCGACGCGGAGTTTCGAATTGTGGGTGATGGCCCAATGGGACCGGTGGTGCGACAGCGGGCCGGCCAATCGGTGGCCGCCGACCGCATTCGCTTCTTCGGACAGGTGCCGGACGCCGCGTTACCGGCGCACTATGCCGCCGCCGACATCGTGGTGCTCCCCTCAGTGAATCGGAGCGAAGCATTCGGATTGGTGCTGCTCGAGGCGATGGCGGCGGGTCGGCCGGTGGTCAGCACCGAACTCGGGACCGGCACCAGTGTCGTCAACACGCATGGTGAGACCGGTCTGGTGGTCCCGCCCGGCGACGCGACGGCACTCGCCGAGGCGTTGGCGTCACTGTTGGCCGATCCGACCAGGCGCACCGCAATGGGAGAGGCCGGCCGCCAGCGGGTCGCGTCCCGGTTTCACGTGGATCTGATGGCCGACCGCACGGTCGCGATCTATCGCGAAGCGCTCGGCAGCCGTGAGTCACCAACGTCCCAGGCCCCCGAGCGTCATGAGACCGCGTGAGCCGAGTCCGTCCGAGTTGACCCCGCCGCAACGGGCGATCGTACTGACCCTGTTGTACAGCGACCTCTTCGACTATCCACTGACTGAGGAGGAGTTGCGTCGCTATCTGCCGGTCCGGTGCCCAGAGCCTGAGGTGTGGGCAGCCGCGCTCGAGGCGCTGCTGGGGCACTGGGTTTCACGGACGGACGGGTACTTCTCGCTGGCCGGGCGCGAGCCGATCGTCGAGCGGCGTCGCGAACGCCAGTCGCAGGGGTCTCGACTCTGGGGATGGGCCACACGATACGCGACGTGGATGGCGTGGGTGCCGTTCGTGCGCATGGTCGGCGTGTGCGGGTCGCTTGCGGCTGGCAACGCCACCGCGAACGCGGACGTCGATATGTTTCTGGTGACGGCGCCGCGGCGGCTCTGGACCGTGCAGGTCTGGGCCATGACGCTGCGCCGCCTCGCATCCTGTGTCGGCGTGCGCGTGTGCCCGAACTACTTCCTCACGCTCGACTCGCTCGAGGTGGAACCGCACACCCTCTATACGGCGCGTGAGGTGGCGCAGGTCGTGCCCCTCCGAGGGGCTGAGACGTACACTCGATTCCGGGCCGCGAATCCGTGGGTCTACGGATTGTTGCCCAATGTGGAACACGACACCGATCGCGCACAGGCCGCCACGGAGTCTCGTCCGGGTGCGACACGTGGCATAGAGTGGGTCCTGGCCGGTCGGGTGGGCGATTGGCTGGACCGGGCGCTCTACCAGATGCTGCTTCCCTACTATCGTCGTCGACGTGCTCCCGAGGGGTGGCGCCGGGCCCACCTCGTCCGGGCCTACCGGCCAGACCGCCAAACGGTCGTCGGGGGTGGATACGGTCCGGCCGTCGAGCGCGCCTTCCGTCAGCGGGTCGCCGACTGGTTCGGGAGCGCCGCGTGTGTGCCCGAACTGGACCAGCTCTTTCCGGCCGTTCCCGCCTCGCCAGATCCGCGCGCCGTCGTGTCTGATGGCGACGACACTCCCGGTCTCTACCGGCAGCTCTTCGCCGAGCGTTACGGTCGCGATCATGACTAGCCCCGTTACGTCGGCTGTCACGGCGCCCACGACGGACGTGCTGTTCGGTCACTCGTATTTCCTGAAGTTTGATCCCAAGTTGTTTCGACTCATGCAGCCGTATCCGCCGCTCGGCACGTTGATAGCCGCGGCCGTGGCTCGAGCGGCGGGTCACCGGGTGGCCCTGTTTGACGCCATGCTGGCCGCGTCACCGGCCGATTGGGACCAGGCCCTCGCCACGCACCGTCCTCGCGTGGCGGTGCTCTACGAAGACAATTTCAACTATCTGTCGAAGATGTGCCTCCTGCGGATGCGGGACGCGGCGTTCGAGATGCTGGCGGCCGCCCGTCGCCGGGGCTGCCGAACCGTGGTGTGCGGTTCGGATGCGAGCGATCGTTCAGGGACCTATCTCGAACATGGGGCTGACGTGGTCATCGTCGGCGAAGGGGAGGATACCCTTCGAGAGGTGCTCGACCGGCTCGTCCGTGACGAGCCGGCCTCGCTCACGGAGGTGGCCGGGATCGTGACCAGCCCGGCCGGGGCGTCAACGACGATCCGCACGCCGGCGCGGCCTGTCATCCGTGACCTCGACCGTCTCCC
>SXOW01000217.1 GCA_005778315.1 Acidobacteriota bacterium | reverse complement strand
ACTGTCGAACGGCACCGCGACATCCTGCCATTCCGTGGACGACCGTACCGACGCCCGCCAGGTGTCGGCGCCTTCCGGGTCGGTCGGGTGGAGGTCACGGACCTGGATCCAGAACCGGTAGGGCTTGTCGCTGCGAACGGCAAAGACCACACCGTCGTACCCCGCGAGGTCTCGCGGCATGTTGCTGACGAGTGACGCGAATGGAGCGGGATGGTCGTCGGTCGGTTCCCCGAGCTGGAACGTGAGGCGGGCCGCGGACGAGCCGTCCGGCCCAGTACCGGCTTCGATGACCTGAGGCCTCACGCGGCTGGTCTCGTTGGCCACCGCCTCGAAGGTCGACGGGGCGCCGAACGGCTCGAGCTCGACCGTCTCACCGACCACGGGGGGTGGCGGGAGCGTGGCCGCCCGGTCGCGTCGAGCCCGGCCGTCGGTCGTGAGCACGTAGATCGGGTTGGTCACAATCCACGGTATCTCCCATCCTGGCACGTGGGCCTCGACTCGATAGACACCGGGTTCGGTGACGCGGTGGTCGAGCGGACCTTCCTCGGACGTGAGCGCGATGCCATTGTGAAACAGCGTCAGCCGCGCCCTGCTCGGGAGCGCCCCGCCGGCGCGTAATCGCACCGGACCTGTTGCGGGGAGCGTCTCGCCCATCGTCCAACTATGGCCCGCCCGCTCCGCGTGAAAGAAAAACCGGTCCGCTGGTGCGAGCGCGCCAATGCCGACGTAGATTCGACCTTTGGCCAGCGCGTCCAGGAGCCTCGCACTGTCCTCCGCCGCGGACCCGCCCAGCGGCGCGTCCAGGAGGACGTAGTTCTGAGCGATGCGGAACACGGCTTCATAGGAAGGGAACGGCAGCGGCGTGAGCGGGCCGTGCGCATCGGCGCCCGCGAGGCCCACCGCCGCCCGGCGAGCGAGGAGCGTGTCCCACCGGTCGAGCGTCGCCGGTCGATGCAGTAAGCGAAGCAGCGCGTAGTCCTGGTTCAGCGGATACCGAACCAGCGCCCCGAGGAGGCCGAACACGCCGGCGGCTCGCCACTGTGAGTCGCCGTTGAGCAGCTCGACCCCCCACGGGCCCGGTAGGTCCCAATCCTGCCAGCGCAGCTCGTGACGACCGCTGTCCGGATGTGCGGCGAAGCTCAGGCCGCCCATGTCCGCGACGTCGCGCAACGCGTCAGCAGCCTCGCCTGAAAACCGGTAGGTCAGCTGATGGACCCCGACCGCGAGCACATGTCCCTGTCGGTTCGAGATCTCGGTACCGATGAGCGTAAGCACCCCGGTGGAGCCGTAGCCTTCTCGGGGTTTCCCGGCCAGCGAGTTGTGGTCGGTGATGACTACGAAGTCCAACCCGGCGGCCGCTGCCGCGGCATCCACCTCGTCGATGTCACCACTGCCGTCCGAGTGCGTCGTATGGACGTGTGCAACCCCCGCGACGCGCACAAATGCGTCCGGGAGGTCCGCCTCCACCACCGGCAGCGGGTGCCACGCCGCCACCCGCCAGATGAGCGCGATCCCCAGGAGGAGCCCAGTGGCCGCGACGACACGCCGGACCGCCGGCCGAGCCACGCCGGTCATGGTCGTGGCGACCGGTCTCGCGCGGGTCGGGTCTGGTCGGCCGTGAGCGGGTCCGACGATGTCTGGCCGCCTGCCTGCAACAGCGACAGATCCTGGGGCGGATTCCCCCGCGCGCCACCAGTGCGGTGTTCGCGCAACGTGAATCGAGGTTCGAGATGCCGGCGGAGATAGGCGGCCGAGAAGAAGACACCACACCGGTTGCTTCCGGCCGCCTCAGCGTCGCGCACGACGAGCTCGCCCGCGTGGAAACGCGCACGTTCAGAACCGGACAGGGTGTCCAGATACGCTTCGCCGTGGGTCGAGATGATGAGATGTCCCCCGGGGCGTATGACGCGCGCCAGTTCCGCCACCCAACGGGTGTGGAGTGGCTCCGGCAGATGGGTAAATACCGACAGCGCGTAGACGAGGTCGAAGGTCGCTTCCGGGTAGGGCAGCGGCGGCTCCAAGGCGTTGGTCTCGAACCGGGCGAATGTCAACTGCTGACGGCACCAGTCGACAAGGACGGGATTGTAGTCGCACCCGTGCACGTCTGCCGCCAGATCGGCCCAGTGTCGGAGAACCCGTCCGCATCCACAGCCGAAGTCCAGGACGGTGCGGATGGTGGCGATTGGCACATCGTGTCGCGCGAGCTGTTCACGGATGCTGTCGGCGCCGGCCCGACCGCTCTGGATGAACCACTCCACCGATGGCGAGGCGGTGGTCAACATGAGGAGCCGCGCAGGTGGAATCGGGAGGCCGTCGCCCCCACCAAGACGTAGGAATCGGCGATTGTGCGCCAGCCACCCGAGCGCAGTGACGGCGTCTCGGCTTCGGCGGGCGGCGTCCAGCAGGCGGAATCGTGCAAGCGCGGCTTTCAGGACGGCCCTCGCGGCGCGCCGCGGTACCACGGCGCCTCAGCGGGTCTTCAGGGGGCCGAAGGTGGTGGCCAACCAGAGGCCCACGGCCAGGACGGCCGTAGTCCCGGAGACCGCCGTGTACACCGTCGCGTCGGTCGCGAAATCCATGTACAGGTAGTAGGGCAGGATGGCGATGTCGAGGAAGATTGCGGCCAGAAAGAAGGCAAGCGTCAGTTGTCCTGCCAGCCCAAGTGACTGTGTATTGGTCATGAAATCCCCACCGAAAAGAGGTCCTTAGTCTCGTCGCTCAGCGTCGCGCTGTCAACGGGGTGGAGCGATCTGAAATCCGCCGCCGTCTATGGCGGCGAGTTGCGGATCGACCCGACTCCGGCGAATACCGGGCATTCAGGCTGCCGTCCGAGTAGCCGTGGGCTCGTTGGAGCACTGGACCGGGCTGTAATGAGTCGGAAGGTGGCGCGGACGTTACGAACTCGCTAAAATGGGTGGACCTCGCACGCGGACCGGGTCGGATCGGCATCAGAAGTTCGTGGGCATGAGTGCACCAATGAGTCTTCTGCCACGCCTCCTCGGGATTTGCGTTGTGGTGTGCGCATGCAGCCCCGCCCTTGTGTTGGCGGGGCAGTCCGACACGGATCACGTCGCGGCCATTCGCCAACTCGCCGCCAGGTCTGACGTTCGCCAGGCGCTCGATCTCATACCAGGCCTCGAGTCTGACGCGGAAGCAGACCTGATCGAGCTCACCGAGATAGCTGCGCCCCCGTTCCAGGAGTCCGCTCGCGCGTCTCGGTTCGCCGAGATGCTGGAGGGCGCCGGACTCAGCGATGTGTCGATCGACGAGGTTGGCAACGTGCTCGCCCGTCGCCGCGGGACACGTACCGGGGAGACGGTTGCCATCGTGGCCCACCTCGACACCGTCTTTCCAGCCGGCACAGACGTGACCGTCCGTCGCCGTAATGGCCGTCTCTACGCCCCTGGCATCGGTGACGATACCCGGGGTCTCGTCCTCCTGCTCAACGTCGCGCGGGCCTTGGAGCGCGGAGGCGTGCGCACCAGAGCCGACATCCTGTTTGTGGGAAGCGTGGGGGAGGAAGGGCTCGGTGACCTGCGAGGGGTTCGGCACCTGCTCCGACGCGGCGGTCCCCGCGTCGACCAGTTCATTGCGATTGACGGCGGCAGCGACAGCCGGGTGGTGAATCAGGCGCTCGGGTCCCGTCGGTATCGCGTCACGGTGACGGGGCCGGGCGGACATTCGTGGGGAGACTTTGGCCTGCCGAACCCGGTGCATGCGCTGGGTCGGGCGATCTACTACTTCGACGAGGCGGCGGCGGTCATCGTGAAAGCGGAGCCGGCCGCCAGCTACAACGTCGGACGTCTCGGCGGCGGCACGTCAGTCAATGCGGTGCCGCATGAGAGCTGGGCGGAAATAGATATCCGTTCGATCGACCCCGTCCAGGTGGATCGTATTGAGTCTGCGCTGCGGGAGGCGATGACCCGCGCGCTCGACCAACAGAATCGCGCCAGGGCTCGAGGTGATGTACTGCGGACTGCCTTCGAGCTGATTGGGGACCGTCCGTCGGGGACAGTCGCGGCACAGACCCCGCTGGTGCAACGGGCCCTGGCGGTGACGCGGATGCTGGGTTTTGCCCCGCAACTCGGAGCGGCCTCGACGGACGCGAACGTGCCAATCGCGCAGGGGTTGCCGGCCGTGACGTTGGGCCGTGGCGGCAGCGGAGGCGGAGCCCACGCCCTCAACGAGTGGTGGGCGCCTCACGATGCGCATATTGCGGTACAACGTGCTTTGTTAGTGCTTGTCGCATCGGCCGGTGTGGCGGACTGACGGCCGTCAGTCCGCCCGGCGCGACGTGCGCGTCGGCCGAGGGAGTGACATCCCTCGGCCGACCCCGGGGTGATACCCGGATCATCGAACGACCGGCACGACGCGCCGGTCACAGGCCTTCAGCGATCAGAATACGACGCGGTCGGCGGCAGCTGGGCCCCGGACAGGTCGTCCGGAACGCTCTCCTCGGCCACCACCTTGTGGGTCAATGTCCCGATACCCTCAATGCTGGCGCTAATGGTCTCGCCAGCTTGCAGGTAGCCGGAGCCCGTCGCGCGCTGGACGCGGCCGGCGCCGGTGCCGCCCGACGTGCCGCTCTGCATGACGTCACCCGGGAACACGGTGATGAGCGAGGAGGCGTACTCGATCAACTCCGGGATGTTGTGAATCATGTCTCCCGCTTTGGCCTCCTGCACGGTCACGCCGTCGATGACCAGGCTCTGGTGCAAGCGCTCCATCGGATCACCGTAGAACTCCTTGGGCACGATCCAGGGTCCCATGGGCGCGAACGTGTCGTGCCCCTTACCGACGAACCAGTCAGACCCTTGGCCGTATCCACCCGGCGGGCGTCCTCCGCGATCCGACACATCCATTGCGACCATGTACCCGAAGACGTGGTCGTAGGCGCGGGCGGCGGAGATGTACTTGCCGGCGCGGCCGAAGACGACCGCCATTTCGACTTCCCATTCGATGCGGTCACGGCCGTAGGGCATCACGATGTCATCGCCACTTCCGATGACCGCGCCGCGAGAGGGTTTGAGAAACAGGTACGGGACGCCCCGGTTCTCCTGTCGCTCCTTGGTGCGCGCCTGGAGGTCTTCTTCGGTGCAGCCCTCGCACGCGTGCGTGTAGAAATTGACCGCGGCATTCATGACCTTGCCCGGATACATGATCGGAGGTCTGATGCGCAGCGCAGAGACGTCGTAGACGTAGTCAGCACGACCGCTCCCCGACAGTCGGTTGTTGCCAACGGCGTCGTTGACGATTTCGTACAGTCGATACTTGAGACCGTATTCATAGCTTCCGATGAGCTCGATCATGTCCTCCGGCATCCGGACTTTCGCGTACATCGGATCCGCCTGCAGTACCAGGTTCGCGACTTCGATGTCGATGACCAGCGAGTCTCGGAGCACAAGCCCTACATGTGGCACACCGTGGATGTCGAAAGTCCCGACCTTGAATGGTTCCACCGGGGTGACGTCGGGCTGAGCCGCTGCCGTGCTGGCGCCAGCAAAGGCCACGATCAGGCCTAACACCAATGTTCGTCGCATAGAACTCCTCATCTTGCAGAAAGTTGGCTCAGTAGCCAGGTTGGTTGTACCTCCCGGACCTTCTGGGTGTCAAGGATCTCACAGCCCGGCTGACGGATCGCCCCTGGGACCGCTTTCGCGTCGGCCACGCCCGTCGCGAGTAAGAACTCGTATACTTGGCCGGATGCGGAGGCTTCGACCCGTGGTGCCCTGGGTTCTTGCCAGCGTGCTGGCGGTGGGGGTGGTGACGACGCCTGGCGCTCGTCAGCCTGCCCCAGCCCGCCACGCGATCGTGTTTATCGGGGACGGCGTTGACGACCACCAGTTGACAATCGCCCGCAACTATCTGTTTGGTGCGCGCGGCGGGTTCAGCTTCGAGAGCTTTCCCTATCGCGCCGCGGCTCGCGTGCTGACGGTCCACGAGGATGACCCACAGATGCCAGAGTACGTGGGCGACTCGGCGAGCGGCGGCACTGCGATTGCCGCCGGCGTCGTGACCAGCCGTGGTCGAATCGCGACCCAGGCCGGCCACGGACGTCCGGTCCCGACCCTGCTCGAACTGGCCGCTGCGGCCGGCAAATGGACGGGGATCGTCACGACGTCGAGTGTGACCGACGCGACCCCAGCCAGTTTCGTGGCTCACATCAATTGGCGGCTTTGTCAGGGACCACGAGACCTGAGCCCAACCTCGACAGACCCACGGTGCCCGAGTGCTGCGAAGACCAATGGCGGGCCGGGGTCGATCGCTGAGCAGATCGCCGCCTCTTCTGTCGATCTCCTGCTAGGGGGAGGCTACCGGCATTTCGACCAGCCAGACGAGGCCGGCGTGTCCGTGATCCGGCGCGCACGAGACGCCGGGTACCGTATGGTCCGAGACTCGGCCGGCCTGAGCGCGGCGACGAGGCACCAGGGAAAGTTGCTGGGGTTGTTCGGCGATGACACCTTGCCGGTTGAGTGGGTTGGGGAGGACGACGGACGCGCCCACGCAGTGGCCTTCGATGCGGGCGGGTCTGTGATCGACCCGGAGCCGTTCGGGTGTGTCGAGAATCCGCAGTTCGGCACGCGGCCGACGCTCGAGGCGATGACGGCATTCGCGCTGAACCGTCTCGCGGGGGCGCCGAACGGTTTCGTGCTCATGGTCGAGAGTGCGTCGATCGACAAAGAGGCGCATGAGGGCCGACCGTGCGGCCAGATCGGGGAAACCCGCGCGCTGGACGCCGCGGTGCAGGTCGCAGAGGCATTCCAGGCGCGTCATGCCGATACCCTGATTCTCGTGGCTTCGGACCACGGTCACGCGGCCCAGATCATTCCGTGGCCCAGCCTGTTCGCCTCTCGCCCAGAACCCCAATACCCTCCCGGGAAGGTTGCGCGCGTGCGCACGCTCGAAGGGGGCGTCATGACGGTGTCCTACGGCACCAACGCCACCTTTCAGGAAGAGCACACGGGGACGCACGTGCCGGTGTTTGCGAAGGGCCCAGGGGCCGCCGCGGTGCACGGGCTCATTCAACAAACTGACCTGTT
>SXOW01000216.1 GCA_005778315.1 Acidobacteriota bacterium | reverse complement strand
GCTGCCGATGCGGAAGACCACCCTCGATCCGCTTGCCAGTTGAGAGAATAAACGTCGAGGCTTGCACTGGTCCGTATGGAAAAACCAATCCCGCTCCTGGTCATCAGTAATGAAGCCGAACGTCGGTTTCAAGGATCTGATGCTTCCATACACTGAACCCTCAACATCCCCGGGTGTCTCTATCTCATGGAGTCCCGGAAACTTTTCCAGAATATTGAGCCACTGCGCAGGAAAGTGCTCGGCGAACGCCGGCAATGGCTTGCTCTGCTCTGCCCACCTATTCACAGCACCCCTTTGGTCGGTCGGCCAACCGCACAGCGTCGCTGCGATGCGGTCAGCTGATGTCGAGCCGAACTGGGTCACTGCTGAATCCATGGCACCGTCGATAACTGAAGCCAGTCGAATTTCCGTTCTGATATCGATCTCGTCCGATCTTCTTGCGGCTTCCTGTAATATCTGCATTGCTCTTTCAAAGTGTTGCAGGAAAGGAGCCTCGTTTCCTTGCTCGCTATCTCGTTCCATCCATTGGCGATAACAGTCCGCGGCTTGATCGCGCACTGCCACTCGATGCGTTCTCGAAATATCTTGGGGCTTGGCCAATACGCGTTCGTAACGCGCCGCGGATTCATCATAATGACCTTGCAGTTTAAGCACTTTGGCGACGGCTGCGGTCACCGCGGGATGCCTTGGATCAAGTCGTTCCGCTTCGGCCAAGTGCTTGTGAGCAGCAGTAGCATCCTGGACGTCGGCAAACAGGAAGCTCCCGTAGAAGTAATGCAACCGTGCCGAGTCTGGCGACAGCGCGAGCGCGCGCTCGTAGGCCTCCGTTGCCCGATAGAGATCGCCCATCAACGCTCGGACACGAGCCTCAACACGATAGACTGGGCTTGATCCGGTTTCGTGGACAGTTCCCGAAGGGGTCTCGGATGTCAACGACGACAGGTCGGTGAACTGCCTCGCGTCGAGGCCTGTTCCGGCCGATGAGTGGACCGGCACCGGACGCGGGTCGAGGTCCAGGAAGGGGATTCGAGTGAGCAGGCGCGCGGCGGGCTGCGCCGTCGCCAAACGGCCCAGGATGCAACCTGCGAGCACCGAACCCGTGCCTGTGAGCAGCGCGCGACGCCGCATTCGGAGATGATACGCGACGTTTCGCCTACGACGCACTTCCTCACCACTGCCGCCAGGCGTCACTCGTCCCTCGTCGACGCCTTTGGTCCCAAATCCCTTGCGTCTCACGAAATATCTATGCACTCTTGCCGCCGGTCTGGCCCGACGGTCGGTCTGAGACCGGCGCCCTGTTCCTGATGCTCCGACATAGACGGGCAGTAGCCGGGGGCGGGTCATCTCGGGTGACCCTGCGTCTGCCAAGTGAAGAAACGAGGGGGAGCGATGCCGGCAAAGATTGCAGTCATGCAGAAGCTTAGCGTGGGCGTGGCGCTCGCGAGGTTTGGCGGGATCCTCATGCTCGGCCTCGCCACGGCCGGCGTGGCGACCGCACAGATCTCCAGAGGGGGCGTCCGTGGGTTCGTGCGCGACGAGTCGCGCGCTGTCCTGCCGGGCGTGACGGTGGAAGTCTCGGGACCCACGATCATTGGCGGCGTAGCCTCTGGCTCCTCCGACACGCAAGGCCTGTATCGGGTCGACAACCTGCCCGTTGGCGTCTACACGGTAACCTTCTCGATCGTCGGCTTCAAGACCGTGCGCCGTGATGGCATCCGCGTGGAGGCCGGGCGCACCATCGAGCTCGAGCAGCAGCTGGAAATCGGTGCGGTCGAGGAAACCCTCACCGTGACGGGTGCGGCGCCGGTAGTCGACGCCACGCACGCCGGCACCAGCACGAACTTCAACCGGGACACGCTCGAGAACATTCCCTCGGCGCGGACGCAGTACTTCGACGTCGTGCCCTACGCCACCGGGGCGACGCAGACATCGGGCAACGTTGGGTCGAACGGCGCGTTCAACATCTTCGGCTCCGACTCCTACCAGAACGCTATTCAGTATGACGGGATAGACGTCTCGTCGCCCAACTTCGGCGGCTCGTACGACTGGCCGAACTACGACATGATGGCTGAACTGCAGGTCAAGTCGGTCGGCGCAAGTGCCGAGCAGGCAGGCTTCCAGGGCGGCGTCATCAATCTGGTGCTGAAGTCCGGCACCAACCAGTACAAGGGCGCCGGGGCGTTCTACGGGCAATACAACGCGCTGCAGGCCAACAACACGCCGAAGGAACGGTACCCGCGGTTCACCGATTACCGGAACGACTTCAACTACTCATTCGGCGGCCCGATCCTGAAGGATCGTCTCTGGGGTCTGTATATCTCCGAGCACATCCGGCACAAGCGCAGCGACACCATCGGCGTGCCACGGGATCGGCCCAACAGCACCCGCATCTGGCGGCCGTTCCTCAAACTCGACGCACGTCTCAGTAGCAACGACAACGTCAGCATCCATTACAACGACTGCCGAGACTACTGGGAGTACGGGTCGGGACTCACCAGACCGCCAGAGACGGCGAGCGTCGAGATCGGCCACGACCCGGTGGTCACCTCGGGATGGACGCACGTCTTCGGAAACTCGGCGCTGCTCGAGACCAGGGCCGGTGGGATCTTCGTCCGTAAGGACTACCTGCCGACCAGCGGCGACTACATCACGCCCGGTCGCATCGATCTCGCCACCGGCAACGCCTCTGTGAATCGGGTGGAAGCGGCGGCGCGTGATCACCAGAACAAGATGAGCATCAACGTCAAGCTGAGCGCGGTGGTGCAGGACTTCATCAGGGGGTCCCACGACTTCAAGTTCGGAGTCCAGACTACGCCGTGGAGCAGCTCTACCTATCGTGGTGCCTACGCGAGCAACCAGCTCCTCTACGATCTGGCGAGCGCTCCGTATTACGCGTTGACGCAGGAGCCGTATGCCCTGGCGGGGGAGATGCCGACG
Organism: Acidobacteriota bacterium; assembly: GCA_005778315.1. GTDB lineage: Bacteria > Acidobacteriota > Vicinamibacteria > Vicinamibacterales > UBA8438 > UBA8438. The sequence continues at coordinate 3,251 of SXOW01000216.1, read as the reverse complement.
TATGGGGCCTTCGCCCAGGACGACTGGGCGATCACTGACCGCCTGACCTTGAATCTGGGCATCCGCTACGATTCACTCAACGCGAACATTCCCGGAGTGGATCAGCTCGACGGAGAGCTGAAGCCGACCGGCAGGTCCTTCGGCGGCATCGACGACGTGATCTCGTTCAAGACGTGGTCGCCACGGCTCGGATTGGCGCTGAAGGCCAACAGCTCCGGAACGACGGTCCTCAAGGGCCACTGGGGGCGCTATTACGGCAAGCTGATCTCGGGCGGCTTCCAGTCGCTCTCACCCGGGAACACCCCCAATCGGGCGTTCTTCTACAATCCGACGACCAGAGCCTACGACCTCCCGTACTACACCATCGATCCCAAGGCGAACTTTAGTGTCGATCCGAATCTGAAGAACCAGTACACCGATCAGGTCTACTTCGGTATCGAGCAGCAGATACAACCGAGCTTCGGCGTCAACGCGTCGTTCGTCTACAAGAAGGAGAACGACTTAGTCAGGATGAACGACATCGGCGGCACCTACGCTGCACGGACCATCACCGACGAATTCAATGGCCGCACACAGCAGCTGACCGTCTTCGCCTTGGTGTCGCCATCGTCCGCGAGCGTGTTCCAGGTCACCAACCGCAACGATCTCGACCAGGACTACAAGTCGTTCGTGGTTGAGGCCAACAAGCGCTTCTCGACTAGCTGGCAGATGATTGCGTCGTACCAGTGGCAGCGGAATCTGATCTACGCCGACGGCAGGCTAGCCAGGCAGCAGTTCGGCGGCCTCAACCGCAACGGCTTCGGCCGAGACCCGAACGATCTGACCAATGCCTACGGTCGATCATCGGTGGACAACACTCACGGTGTCCGGTTCACGGGAACCTGGCAGGCGCCCCTCGGCATCACTGCTGGCGTGCGCTACCTCTTCGAGTCGGGTCGCCCATACGGGCGGCTCATCAACGTGAGCCTCCCGCAGGGAAGGCGGGCGGTGCTAGCGGAGGAGCGTGGCTCGTTCAACCTGCCCGACAACCATCAGCTTGGGCTGCGCGTGGACAAGGCCCTCTCATTGGGCGGCGACCGCCGGCTCCGTTTTTCCCTCGACGTCATCAACCTGCTCAATAGCGACACGCCGACCACCGTCAGGAACAACAGCTCGCAGGCCGGCTTCGGTGACAGCCTGAACGTGGTGTTCCCGCGCCGCGGCCAGATCGGCATGCGGATCGACTTCTGACGGGTTTGCCCGCCGGGATGGCCGCCTGTCGGGCCAAGGTCAGAGACTGAGGACAGGAGATGGCCTTGCGGTGGCGATCGCCGGGGCGGCAATTGACCACGTGGTGCGGGTGGCGCGACTTAGGGTGCCGTGCGCGTGAAAGAGAGACTCTATGACGAGCACTTCATGGCGAACTATGCGTGCCGCGACACTTCTCGGCTTGGCCGCGTCCGCCAGCCTGCTGGCTCAAGGCGCTGGCGGTACCCGCGGCGGCGAGTGGCGTTACTACACCGGGGATCTCGGTTCGACGCGCTATTCGCCACTCGCGCAAATCACTGCTGACAATGTCAAGAACCTGCGGGTGGTCTGGCGACGCACGGCGGTGGATCCCGAACTGCGGCAGGCGTTCCCCGATGCCAGCCCATCGAACTACCTGCGATCGACGCCAATCGTCGCGGACGGCGTGCTCTACGCGCCGAATGCGATGGGGTTCCTCGAAGCGTTCGACGCCGCCAGTGGAAAGCTGATTTGGAAGCAGAGGCCGTTTGCGCCGACGCTCGGTGAGGTGGCGGGCCAGAGCACACGGGGGGCGACCTACTGGAGCAGCGGTTCGGATGCGCGCGTGCTGTTGGTTCGCGGCAGCTACCTCTACGCACTCAATGCCAAGACCGGCGGGCTCGTTCGCGATTTCGGCCTCAAGGGCCGCACGGACCTGCGCCGCGAGACGCGTGAGAACGTGCCGTTCTTTTCGTGGACTGGGCCCATCGTCGTGAACGACGTCGTGGTCATCGGGGGAAACGGCGGCGGTCTTGCCGGGGGCGGATACGGCGATGGCGGCTTCATCAAGGAGTCGTCACCCGAGGACATCCGCGGATACGACGTGCGAACGGGCAAGTACCTGTGGACCTTCAACGTAGTCCCGCGCCCCGGCGAGCACGGCAACGACACCTGGGGCGACGAGTCGTGGAAGGTCGCGGGCAACCTCGGGTCGTGGAGTCCGCTGAGCGGCGATGAAGAACTCGGGCACGTCTACGTACCGCTCACCGCTCCGCCGGTGTCGTACTACGGAGGGTGGCGCCCCGGCGACAACCTCTTCTCGAACAGCCTGGTCGCCATCGACGTCAAGACGGGCAAGCGGGTGTGGCACTTCCAGATGGTTCACCACGACCTGTGGGAGTACGACACCGTCGGATCGCCCGTGGTCGGCGACATCACGGTGAACGGGAAGCGGATCAAGGCGGTGATGCAACCGAGCAAGACCGGTTTTCTCTACACGTTCGATCGAGTCACGGGCACTCCCGTCTGGCCGATCGAAGAGCGGCCGGTTCCGCAGTCGACCGTGCCTGGAGAACGCACGTCCCCCACGCAGCCGTTTCCGACCAAGCCACCGCCATTCGAACGTATCGGGCTGACCGAAGACGATCTGATCGACTTCACGCCGGAGCTTCGCAAGCAGGCGCTCGAGATCACGCGACCGTTCGTGATGGGACCAATCTTCACGCCGCCGTCGATCAGGAGTGAAGAACCGGGCGGGAAGCTCGGCACGCTGATGGCGCCCGGTTGGTACGGGGGCTCCAACTGGAACACGGGCGCCTTCGATCCCGAGACCGGCATCTACTACGCGGTCTCGCACACCATTCCCAATGTCTACGACCTGGTGCCGCCTGCGCCTGGCCAGCGGGCGACCCTCGCCTACTCGATCGACGGTGGCCGTGGTGGTCGGCACACTGATATCAAGGGACCTCAGGGTCTGCCGTTGACCAAGCCGCCATACGGTCGGATCACGGCAATCGACATGAACCGTGGTGAACACGTCTGGATGGCTGCCAACGGCGACGGCCCGAAGGACCATCCATCGCTGAAGCACTTGAACCTGCCACCGCTTGGCATTGCCGGCCGGCCCGCTGCGCTCCTGACCAAGACCCTGCTCTTCCTCGGGGAGAGCAGCGACTCGCTGTTTGGCGGCAGTCAGGCGAACTCGTCAGGCAGGAAGTTTCGGGCCTACGACAAAGCCACGGGTAAGGTGCTGTGGGAAACCGAGC
>SXOW01000215.1 GCA_005778315.1 Acidobacteriota bacterium | reverse complement strand
GGTCTGGCGGCGGCGGCCCGAACGGAAATCGGTATTACCTGACGGTCTATGCGCTCTTCTTCTTCTTGACCCCTCGGCTCCGCGGACCGCTTCCGACGATCGCAGCCTGCATCGGCGGGTGGTTGTTCGTCGGGCAGATCCTCGTCGATCCGTTCGTGTCCGCGCGCGAGCCGTATCTGGCCCCCCAGCGTGGGCTGTTCCGCCTGCTGCCGGTGGAATTGACCATGGTGCGCGACCTTCCGATCGCCCTGGATCAGCCTCGGGCTCGCGTCCTGCACGGAACCAGCCCGATGGTGCAGCTATATTTTCTCGACAACAACGCGTCGTTGCCGGAGCCGCCCGGGATCTGGATCCACGGCGACCGACGAGCCGATATCGTCGTCCGGAACTCGTACGCCTTGGAGACGATTACTATTACCGCCGAGTCCCCGGTGTCGACCGAGCTGTCGATTGACATCGGTGGCCGCGAGGGGCGCATCGTGCTCGAGCCAGACGCGCCGGGGCCCGGGCCAAAGAGACCCAGCAGAAGCTCGGTCACCATTCGCCCACGGGGCGTGCACTCACGCAATAGCTGGGCGTACTTGATGCAGGTCACGTCGAAGGGCGGTTTCGTGCCGAAGTTGGTCGATCCCGACTCTGAGGACGAACGCTATCTGAGCGCGGCGATCAGTCTGACCGCGACGACGAGCGCGCCGTGATGGGAGCGATCTGCCCATGTTGACGTCCCGATGGCCTCACCCCTGGGTGGGATCCGCTCGGAGCGCATCTGCGTGCGCACGGCAACCGGCGGTCCAAGGTGTGGCTCATGAAGCGCTTCTTTGCCGCCGGGCGGTTTCTGCCGTGGGTGTCGCTCGACATGCTCGACATGATTGTGGTGGGCCGGAGGGCGTGAGCCAATGGCACGGGTAGCCGTCGTTACGTCGCACCCACTGTTCGCGGAGGGCGGCCACCTCGTGATCGCGGAGGGGCTGACGTCGGCGCTCCGTGACGCGGGTCACCAGGCGACGGTGATCCGCACGCCACAGAACCGATTCGGACGACAGGGGGCCGCCTACCTGGCGACCTGGTTGACTGACGTGGGCCAGGGGCACGACGGCCAACCGGTCGATCATGTCGTCAGCTTCCGGTTTCCGAGCTATGCGGTTCGCCACCCGTCGCATGTCTGCTGGTTGAACCACCGCATGCGCGAGTACTACGACCAATGGCCACAGTTTGTCCGCTCGTTGTCCACGCGCGCCCGTCTCAAGGAAGGGGTGCGGCGGCAGTTGATCCACGCCACCGACACCTACCTGCTGACCCGTCACGTCAGTCGGCTCTTCGCGCAGTCGGAGACCATCCAGCGTCGACTCCAGCGTTGGGGAGGCATCCCCTCCACCGTGCTGTATCCACCGCCGCGGCCGCGTCCCTACCGCTGTGACGGTTACGACGACTACCTCTTTGTGGCCTGCCGGCTGTCCCCGCTCAAGCGCGTGGGGCTGGTGCTGGAGGCGCTGGCGCATCCCACCGCGTCCGGTATTCGATGTCTGATAGCCGGCGATGGCACCGAGCGCGAGGCGCTGCTGGCGCAGACGCGCGCCTTGGGCCTGGAGGGTCGCGTGCAGTGGCTCGGCACGATCTCGGAACGTGAACTCGTCGAGCGGTTGGCTACCTGTCGCGCCGTTTGCTACCCGCCAAGCGCCGAGGACTACGGGCTGGTCACCTTGGAGGCCTTTGCGTCCCGCAAGCCGCTCATCACCTGCAGTGACAGCGGTGGCCCGGCGGAGATGGTCCGGCCTGACGTGGACAGCCTCGTCGTCGAACCGACGCCCGCCGCGCTGGCGCACGCATTCCGTCGCATCATCGACGACGTCGCTCTGGCCGAACGGTTGGGCGGAGCGGCGCAGACGCGCGCGGCGGAATTTACCTGGGAGCAGGCGATTTCGCGCCTGCTGGGAACGTGAGTGATTCGGTAGACTGAGACGATGGCATACGATAGCGCGCTCGAGAAGAGACTGGCCCGCAAGACCGCCAAGGCGATTGTCGACTTCGACATGATTGAAGATGGCGACAGAGTCATGGTCGGCGTGTCCGGCGGCAAGGACAGCTGGGCGCTGATGCAGGTGCTGGACGCGCTGCGGCGGCGCGCGCCGATCGATTTTTCTCTGATCGCGGTGAACGTGGACTCCGGGTATGTCGACTACAAGCACGAGACGATCGCGCGGACCTGCGAGGCGCGGGGCTGGGAGTATCGGATCGAGCACACGCAGATTGGCGAGATCATCGACGACAAGCTCGACGAGAAGGCCACACCCTGCTCGCTGTGCGCGCGTCTGCGGCGCGGTGTGCTGTATCGCATCGCGAGTGAGGTGGGAGCGACGAAGATCGCCTTGGGGCATCATGCCGATGACTTCATCGAAACGTTGCTGCTGAATCTGTTTTTCTCGGGGTCGCTGAAAGCGATGCCGGCCAGGCTGTTGTCCGACGATCGGCGGCATGTCGTCGTCCGGCCTCTGGTGTATGTCAGCGAAGAGGAGGCGCGGGAGTATACCGAGGCGGTCGGGCTCCCCGTCATCGGATGCTGCTGCCCGGTGTGCGGCGACTTCAGCCTGCAACGACAACGGATGAAGCGGCTGCTGGTCGACCTCGAACGGGAGCATCCCGGGGTCAAGCAATCAATGCTCAAGGCATTGGGCAACGTCGCCGGCCGGCACCTGCTGGATCGTCGACTCAATCCGAACGATGCACTCCGCGTGGACGCAGCGCAGGATCTGGGCGATGCCGGGACGGCC
>SXOW01000214.1 GCA_005778315.1 Acidobacteriota bacterium | reverse complement strand
TGAGACGGTGGCGGCGCTCGCGACCCAGGTCGGCGTCGAACCGGCGCCTGACCACGGCGCCGGCAAGATCACGGTGGAGATTTTTGAGGCGGTGTGCGAACGCACGTTGGTCCAGCCCACCTTCGTCTACGATTTTCCGACAGAGGTGTCGCCACTCTCGAAACAGCGGGATGACGACCCCGACACCGTCGAGCGGTTCGAGCTCTTCGTGGTCGGGATGGAGCTGGCCAACGCCTTCAGCGAGCTCAACGACCCGGTCGAGCAGCGGCGACGGTTCGAAGCGCAGTTGCGGGATCGGGACGGTGGCGACCTCGAGGCGCACCAGATGGACGAGGACTACATTCGCGCGCTCGAGTATGGCCTGCCGCCGACGGCGGGTGAGGGTCTTGGAATCGACCGACTGGTCATGGTGTTGACCGACAGGCCCTCCATACGCGATGTCATCCTGTTCCCGCTGATGCGGCCAAGAACGCTTGGGGACGCCGCGCCCGACCAGGAGGTAGTGTCGAATCCGTCATGACGCTTCCCTTCGAGTTGTACATCGCGACTCGCTATCTGCTGGCCCGACGCCGGCAGGCGTTCATCTCCCTGATCTCCGTCGTCTCGATTGGCGGCGTCGCGGTGGGTGTGATGGCGCTGGTCATCGCGTTGGCGCTGATGACGGGGATGCAGCAGGACATTCGCGACAAGCTCATCGGGGCTCAGGCCCACGTGTACGTGCACAAGCTCGTCGGAGGTGGATTCGAGGACTATCAGGAAGAGGCGACACGCCTCATGACGGTGCCCGGGGTGGTGGGGGCGGCGCCATCGATCCGGGGGCAGGCGCTGGTCACCGCCGGGGGCAACGAAGCGTTTATCTCCATCAAGGGGATCGATCCCGTCCTCGAACGGGGGGTCACGGATCTCGCGGCTTCGGTAGTCGAGGGAAGCTTGGACGCGCTCACCGACGAGCATGACCGGGCGCTCGGTGGCGTGGTCCTCGGTGACGAGTTGGCGCGCGACATCGGAGTGTTTGTCGGAGACACCGTCTCGGTGCTGACCCCGCAGAGCGTCACGATGTCGCCGTTGGGCATGGTGCCTCGCGCCCAACGGCTCCGTGGAGTCGGACTGTTCAATCTTGGCCTGTCCGAATATGACAATTCGTACGGGTTTGTGCTGCTGGACTCCGCCAGCCGGCTGTTCAGGAAATCGGCAGTCGACATCATGCAACTCCGCGTGGCCGATCTGGAGGATGCCGCGTCGGTCGCCATGGCCGTGCCAGAGACGTTGGGCGTCAACTATTTTGCCCAGGACTGGAGTCAGCTGAATGAGGCGCTTTATTCAGCCTTGTGGCTCGAGAAGATGGGGATTTCGATCAGCATCTTCCTGATCATCATGGTGGCGGCGCTGAACATCGTGGCGTCGTTGATTCTCTTGGTGATGGAAAAGAGCCGGGACATCGCCATCTTGAAGACGATGGGGGCGACCGGTCGCAGTGTGCAGGGCATCTTTGTCCTGCAAGGCGGCATTATCGGGGTCGTGGGGACGTTGGTGGGGGCGGTGGCCGGTCTCGTCATCTCGTTTGTGGCGGATCGGTACCAGCTGATCCAGATCCCAGGTGAGGTGTACCCCATTTCGTGGGTGCCGTTCCGGATTGTGCCACTCGACTTCGTGCTTGTCGTGAGCAGCGCGGTGCTGGTGTGCTTGCTTGCCACCATCTACCCGTCGCGCCAGGCCGCGCGGCTCGACCCAGCCGAGTCACTGAGATACCAGTAGTGGCGTTCCTTGAGATACGGTCTCTCACCAAGACCTACACGATGGGCGACCGGTCGTTGCCTGTCCTGCGGGCCCTCGACCTGACGGTCACGCAGGGTGAAATGGTGGCCGTCGTCGGTGCCTCCGGCGTTGGGAAGAGTACGTTGCTCCAGGTGGTGGGGGGGCTCGACCGGATCGATGGTGGGACCATCGTGATCGGTGGGATGGATCTCGCGACCGCGGACGACAACACCCGGGTCAGATTTCGCAATCGCCAGGTCGGGTTCGTCTTCCAGTTTCACCATTTGCTGCCGGAGTTCACGGCGGTGGAGAACGTCGCGATGCCGATGCGCATCGCCGGCATGTCACCCCGCGACGCGCTGCCCAGGGCCGAGTCACTGCTGCGGGACGTCGGTCTTGCTGAGCGGGCCGAGCACCGTCCCGGGATGTTGTCGGGTGGAGAGCAGCAGCGAGTCGCCGTCGCCCGTGCGCTGGTCATGCGTCCCGCCCTCCTGCTCGCCGATGAGCCCACCGGAGACCTCGACCAGCAGACCGGCGAGGAACTCCACGCGCTCCTGCGCCGGATGCACGCCTCCTACGGCCTGACCTCCCTGATTGCCACCCACAACATGCGTCTCGCTGAGTCGTGCGATCGCGTGTTGCGACTCGAAGACGGCGGCTTGAAGCCGGCCTGATCAGGGGCTTTGCCCTATAATGGAGGGCGTGGGTACTGTAGTGCCCTGTCCCAACTAGGGTCGCCCGGATCACCCGATGTTCGAACGTTACACAGAGCGTGCCCGCCGTGTGCTGTTCTTTGCCCGTTACGAGGCGAGTCAGCTCGGCAGTATCTCGATCGAGACCGAGCATCTGTTGCTGGGGTTGATCCGAGAGGGCAAAGGGCTGACCAGCCGGGTCTTCGCCCGGTCCCATCTCTCCCTCGAAGCCATCCGCAAGGAGATCGAGAGTCGGACCGTCTTCCGGGAGAAGGTGTCCACGTCGGTGGAGATTCCCTTCAGCACGGAGACGAAGCGGGTGCTGCAGTTCTCTGCCGAGGAGGCCGACCGCCTGCTCCATAACTATGTCGGGACAGAGCACCTGTTGCTGGGTCTCCTGCGCGAGGAGCGTTCGGTGGCGGCGTCTCTCCTCGTCGAGAAAGGGATGCGCCTAAACACGGCGCGCGAAGACATCGTCCAGCTGCTCAATGAGAAGACGACCCTGACCCGCGTCAAGGACACACCACTGCTGTCGGAGTTCAGCCGTGATCTGACGGATCGGGGTATGAAGAATCTGCTGGATCCGCTCGTGGGCCGGTCCCGCGAACTCGAACGTGTTCAACAGGTGCTCTG
>SXOW01000213.1 GCA_005778315.1 Acidobacteriota bacterium | reverse complement strand
TCGAGGGGTCTCGGCCTCCCGGGGGCTCTGCCAAGAGGGGATGGGGCGGTCAGGGGCCAGGGCTCACCGTAACGGCAACCCGGTTGCGGCCTTCCCGTTCCCCGTCGCTCGCCCACAGCTCGAGCTCATAGAGACCGGGGACGTCGAACGACGCCAGGGTGCGAGGTTCGTCGGGCGCACTGAAGGTCACCGTCCCCGGACCGTCCAACATCCGCCACGTGGTCACCAGGGTCCTGGTGCGCGGCAAGCCCTCGTCGCGGACGCTGCCAAAGAGCTTCAGATCTTTGCCGACGGCTGCGGTCTCTTCCGCTGGCGCACCCTCTGGCCCATTGCGAAGCCCCAGAAACCCCACGGTCGGCGACCGATTCAAGCACACCCCCTGAGGCGCCCCGGCCGGCTCGACATCACGTAAGACGCTGGACACAGAGCCCTCTTCAAGCTCCCAGTTGTATTGCAGCATGTCAGCACTGGTCGAGGTCGAGACCCCCGCGTGGTCGACGGTCCAACGCAGCCCGCCGTCAAAGTCCGGCCCCATCACCATCACACACTGGAAGCGGTGATGCCCCGGCAAGAACACAGTCGGCTGCTGCCGGTCGCCAGGCTCTGTGCCAAAACCGTTGTGGGGTCCGACCGGGATCGTGACAGGCTCGAAGTTGTGGCTGAAGTAGGCGAACGCCAGCACGTGCAACCCCTCCTCCGTGACGTGGAAGCCGTCATAGACCGGGTAGATCGGCTCCTGCTGGGCCGAGGCCGGGCCCACCCCCGATCCCGAGAGGAGGACAAGGGCAGCAAGCGCCCGGAGGCAGCGTGAACAGCAGCCGGTCATAGTGGTCTCCAAGTGGTCGATCCCCGCCATCTGACGAGCATGGCTGGGCCGACCGTCGCGGGTGTGGGGCGGGAGCCCTTTGCGCCACGGTGTATCACGACGCGGTCGCTCACCACAACCCGGAGCGCCGGCCCGACAACATGGCATGCGACGGCGGGAATCCTGTTGCGCTCCACAGACCGGAACACTACACTGCCCGTATCCGTCCCTGCGGATCACTTTGGAGGATTGCCCATGCGCGCTGCCTCGACAGCCGTCGTCGTCGTCGGCTTGGCCATCAGCGTGGTGTCACCGCCGCCAGCGAGAGCGGGGCAGCCGGCCGCAGCGGAGGACACGACCTTTACGCGCGATGTCCTGCCGGTGCTGCAGCGCTCGTGCCAGCAGTGCCACCGCCCCGGGACCGGTGCGCCGATGTCGTTGCTGACCTACGAGGAAACACGGCCCTGGGCCCGAGCCATTCGAGATCGTGTGGTCGCCCGACAGATGCCGCCGTGGCATCTGGACCGGAGCATTGGCGAGTATGTCGCCGACCCGTCGCTGAGCGACGACGAGATCGCCACCATCGTGGCTTGGGTCTCGGCCGGCGCTCCGCGGGGCAATCCGGCGGACACGCCGCCACCGCTCGAATTCGGCACGAGCCACGAGTGGACCTACGGCGAACCAGATCTGATCGTCCAGATGGAGAAAGGCTTCAAGATTCCGGCCGAAGGCGCGGACTTCTATCCGTCTGAAACGGTCGATCCCGGCCTGACGGAAGACCGCTACGTCAAATGGGTGCAGATCATTCCAGACGCGTATTGCTGCGTCCATCACTCGCACGTCTATGTGAGCGTGCCTGACGAGGTCGAGAACAGGGATGAATTCCGGCTGGGTATGGGGTCGAACACGAACGAGATCGACCTCATTGAGTACGCGATGGGGAGCAGCGGCCAGTACTATGCGGACGGCACTGGACGCAAGCTGCCCGCCGGGGGGCAATTCCGGTTCGCCCCGCACTATCACCCCTGGGGCGAAGAGACGATAGACCGGCAGAAGGTCGGTATCAAGTTCTACCCGAAGGGCGAGGTGCCCGAGCTCATCGTGACGGCCCACCGCATACGCACTGGTATCGGCCACGACTGGAGACTCAACCGCGAGGCGGTTGAAGACCGCTTGTTGCGCGCCGGCTACGACCTCGAGCTGCACGCAGACCGGATGCCAACCGGAGCCCTGGTCGACGACAACACGCTGAACGGGGTCGCGTTGATGAGCATCCCTCCCAACTCAGTCGTGCAACACGAGCGGTTCTGGCCGCTACCCCAAGCCGCGCTGGTGCTCAGCTTTCAACCACACATGCACTTCCGCGGGACACGGATGTTGCTTGAGGCAATTCATCTCGACGGGCGGCGCGAAGTCTTGACCGATGTGACGGACTACGAGCAGACCTGGCAACTCGTCTACGCGTTCAAAGAACCGCACGTGTTTCCAAAAGGCACGATTCTGCACACGGTCTCGTGGCACGACAACACCTCCAACAATCGTCACAACCCCGATCCCACGGCCTGGATCGGTTGGGGCTCCCGCACGATGGACGAGATGGGGCATGGCTGGACAGATATCGCTTTCATGTCCGACGCCCAGTACGAGGCGTACCTGGCCGGAAAACCGCTACGGGGCGTCTCAACCGAGAACGAAGACTAGTCAGCCTCGATCGCGAAAACGAAATCCCACCAACACTTTTGCCGATCAGGCACGCCCGCACGGGGGTGAGCCTGCCGGTGCAGCACCACACCAACCGTCAACCAACGCCCGCTAACTCCAGCGGCCCTATGGTGTTGCCGTGATCTGACGCGCTCCGGGCGCGGAACTTGCTCAGTAGGACGCTGGGATGGCAGGTCACTGACATCCCCCATGCAGCGACCTGGGTCCACCAGGACGCCGGAACGAGCTGGGAGACGACCGCCCGTGCACAGACTTGCCCCACAGGGAGCCCCCCGTCCGTCCGACACGGCCGCCGACACGCAGCCGGCCTCGTTTCGAGAACTGGCTGAGCACAGCCGGGGCGTCGTCTGGGTGCGGGGCGCGCTGGACGGTGAACTGAGATACCTCAACCCCGCGTTCGAGCGACTCTGGGGACACCCACGAAACGATGCCCAGCTGAACACCAGCTGGATCGAGCCGATCCACGCGGACGACCGAGTCAGGGTGCTGGACGCCCTGCGCCCTGCGGCCCTCCGGCAGGGCTTCCGAGAGGAATATCGAATCGTCCATCACGGCGAAACACGGTGGGTGCATGACCGCGGCGTTGCCGTGGCGGACCCGGACGGCGTCGTACGCCGGATCCTCGGCATCGCGGAGGACATCACCGAGCGACGTGCGCTCGAGCAACAGCTCGTCGGATCCCAGAAATTGGAGGGGATGGGACGTCTTGCGGGCGGCATCGCT
>SXOW01000212.1 GCA_005778315.1 Acidobacteriota bacterium | reverse complement strand
GTTGATGATGCTTGGGACCATCATGAGTGCGGCAACGGAGTCGGCCCACCACCACCCCAGCACGGCGTTGAGCACCAGGCCCCCCAAGAGAATAGCTGACAGATACGCACACAAGGACGTCTGCCGAGAGTCAGATTCAAGCGCTCGACTCCCCAAAGAAGCTGCGACCTGACGTTTTGGTGTGCGAGCCAAGGCATGACGGCAAGCGACAGAGCAGCGATGGCGATTCCGGTGAGACTTGGAGACGGAGGTTCACTCCGAAGCAGCGTCTCGGCTGCTTCGAATGCGACCCACGCCGCGAGCGGAATTGATGCAGCGCCATGGCGCAGGTTCCTAGTGCAGGGACGAGAGCGCGGCTGCCCGGCGCCACTGGGGTCGCGGCGGCGATGCTTGCAGCGAGTTGCTGCCTGCTGCCGCTCGCACTGATCGCCACCGGCGTGGCCGGGGCCGGCCTGATGATGACGATGATGCGCTACGAGTGGCTGACCTTGCCACTCGGCCTCGGCGGGCTGGGCGGGGCCTATGCGCTGTATTTCCGCGAGCGGCGTCGGTGCGACACCGCCGGCTGCCGTCTGGTGGGCGAGCGGACGACCAAGGTCATGGGCCTCGCCACCGCGGTCGTGACGGCCTCCCTGCTGCTCAAGCTTTTTCCGTCCTGGACCGCGGGCCTTCTGCAGAGCCTGTAGCTGACTCGACTGGCTTACCGGAAGCTACCGCACGTGAGCATCGCCGACCCGAAGAACGGGTTGCGGAGAGCGCCCGCCGCCTGCACCCACGACTTGCGAACCATCGGGCAATACGCCACCTTGAGGTCTCCGAAGCCGACCTCTTCACCATACGCGACCACCGCGTCGCTGAGTCGGCCGAACGCCTCTCGCGCGGCCACGATGTCCCCCACTTCCGCGACTGCCTGGGCCGAGGAACGGATGGCCTGTGCAGACGGCCCCATGGTGGCCGCCTCGGCCGCGATGCTCGTCGCCGCGGCCGTGACCCCGTCCATCGAGTCGTTCGCCAGCGCGACCTGGATATGCAGATACGGGGCCGCGAGACCGTCGGCGATCGCCGCCGACGCCGGGCCGGCAACGACGAGGAGAGCGAGCGCGAGGACGGCGGCTTTGATCATAGTGGGTACTCCTCCAGCGGGGTTCAGTCCCCGTCGCCATCATAGCCGGGTTAGCTGCTGCGGGACTGCTCAACTGCCGTCCCGCGCAACCGCGTTCTCCCAGTTATGAGTCTTCACGCAAATCCTGCAGCATCTGCTCGTACTGTTCGCGGGTCATCTCGCCGGCGGCGTAGCGTCGGCGGACAATTTCGACGGCCGACGCACTGGTCGCATCAGGCGGTCTGGCGTCACTCCGATTGAGAAACCGCACCAGGAGGACGACCCCCACGATCAGCAGGCCCCAGAATGCCAGCATCGTCAGTCCTCCGAGCCCCCAGAGCATTCCCGAGTGCCAGCCTCCGTCGCCCACCGCCGCCGGCCTCATCATGCGGGGCCCCATCATGCCCCCCATCATGAACGGCCCACTGAGGGCAATGAGACCGAGAATCACCAGCGACAGCACAAGCCCGCGCGTACCTGAATCCACCTTTGCCCTCACTCGTCATGTCCTACGACCCACACGACCGTGAACGATCCGCGCGGTATCCCTTGCCAAATCGCCCGTTCAGCTACGCGCCCCCTGTATGCCGAGGCGCTTCTCGGCGGCTCTGAGGGTGACCCATCGACGCCGGTGATCCCGCGAAGCGCCGTGCAGAACGTCGGTAACCGCACCGTGGTGTACGTCGTGAACCCGACAGAGCCTGGGAAGTTCGTAGAACGTGAAGTTCGGCTCGGCGCGGTGACTGGCGACCAGGTTGCGGTCATGACCGGCGTCCAGCCTGGGGATGTCGTGGTTGCTGAAGGCAGTTTTCATGTCCGCGCCGAGCGTGAGCGACTCGGGTTGCGGCCGGCGACTGCGAGTGCCTCGCCAATTCCGGGATCAACGGCGTCCACGACACCGCGCGCTACGTACGGCGACGTGACGGTGCAGGAAACACAGGTCACCGTGACGGATGCGAGCTTCGACCCACAGCGGCTGACGCTGTCGGCCGGGGTGCCCGCGCGGGTGACGTTCATTCGAACGACCGACACGACGTCATTCGCTTGCGGCATGAACATGCTGCGCGGGACGGTCGTCGTGCAGTGACCGTCAAGGGCGGGGCGCCTTGCCGTCAGCCCGTTCGTCTCTGCTGTCGCGCTCAACTTCGGAATAACGAACTGACCCACTACCCGACGCCGGGTGCCCTTCCGGGCCCTCCTCGATCCTAAGGTAAGATCACGCGATCGTACGGACCGTCGACGGTCCGTCACGGGGAGGAACACGTGGCGTCTGACCGGCGTCGCTTCTGCCAGTTCGTCTCTGTGCCGGGCCTGATCGCTCTGATCACCGCGGCCGCCGCACGTCACGCGGGCGGCGCCATCGGGTTCAGTGTGGGTTCCTAGGATCTGGCGCAGAGCCTCCATGCCCCAAAGCCCTGACGAGGCCGCCGAGTGGACCTCGGCCGCCAAACCGGCTCCCGCCGACCTGCTGCAAGCGGCCCGGGAGACCTATCGCGGCGAGATCCGCGACGCCCGCGGCGGGGTCCAGGCAGCCCAGGTCTTTTCGACCCGCGTCGACGAGATCCTCCGGGTGCTGCACGGCGGCGCCCCACAGCCGTCGACCTCGGTGGCGCTCGTCGCGATCGGCGGGTATGGTCGCCGGCACCTCTGCCTGTACTCCGACATCGATCTGCTGTTCCTGTTTGACGGCCCGATCGCCGCCTCCGAGAAACAGTTCGTCACCGACCTGCTCCATCCTCTATGGGACCTCGGTCTCGACATCGGGCAGCAGGTCCGGCGACTGGACGAGCTGGGAGAGGCGCAGGCCGACAACCCGGAATTCCTGGTCGCCCTGCGGGACGCGCGATTCGTCGCGGGCGATGCCGGCGTCTTCGCGACATTCGGGGCGATCGTCAGTTCCGGGCAATCGGTGTGGCGCCAGCCGACGATCGATGCCCTGGTGGGCCTCGTCCGAACCCGCCATCGTCAGTACAACTCCACGATCTACCAGCTCGAGCCGGACATCAAGGAAGCTCCAGGCGCGCTCCGGGATGTCTCGGCCATCCGCACACTGGTGGGACTCGCCCAACCGGTGAAGGCCGGATCGCCACTGCCGGCATCCGGCCGCCTGGATGAAGCGCTCGATGAAGCAGAAGAGTTTTTCCTGCGAATCCGTTCGCTCCTCCATCTGGCGAACAAGAGGAATCTGAACGGACTGAGTCACGAGCATCAGGAAACCGTCGCGCGGTCCTTCGGGGCGCCCGGATCGGACGCACGCGGTCAGGTTGAGGCGCTCATGAGTGTGTACTACCACCATGCGCGCATCGTCAGCCGCAGGCTCGCTGCGGCCTTGCAGGATGCGAAGCCACCCGTCGACGGGATACCGACGCAGCAGGCTGGAGACAACCTGCGACGCGACGCCAGCGGCATCAATTTCGTCGACACCGTCCGAGCCTCACTCCAGCCCAGAACGTGGATCAGCCTGTTCCAGGCGGCGATCGACCATGACTGCCCGGTGTCGCCGCAAGGCCTGGCCTTCCTTGAGCGCCACGGTGATCGCTACGCATCGGAGGAGTTCTTCCCGACCGTCACCGAACGGGACCAGTTCCTCCGCTTCCTGACCCCAGCCCCGGGCCTTTACGAGCGCCTCTCCGAGCTTCACCATACGGGCCTGCTGGGGAGGATGTTTCCCGAGTTCCGGAAAATCTACTGTCGCGTGATTCGCGATTTCTACCACAAGTACACCGTCGACGAGCACACGCTCCTGACCATCCGGAATCTGTCCCGCTTGGCCGACCCCGAGTCCACGGTCCGGCAACGTTTCTCGGGCATTCTTGGCGAACTGGACGAGCCCGAGCTGATCGTGCTCGCGCTGCTGTTTCACGACGTGGGCAAGTGGTCCGACAAGAACCACGCCGAAGAAAGTGTGCGGATGGTCAGGGGGCCGATGCGCCGGCTCCGCATGACACCCGAGTCCATGCACACGGTGGAGTTCCTGATTCGACACCATCTGGAAATGTCGGTCGCCGCGTTCCGACGAGACAGCGACGACCCGGAAGTGGCGCGACAGTTCGCGCGTCTGGTCGGAACCGAGGATCGGCTCAGAATGCTCTGCCTCCTGACGCTCGCCGATGTGCAGGCCGTCAGCCCCGAAGTGCTCACCCCGTGGAAAGAGGAGCTGTTGTGGCGTCTGTATGTCGACACCTACAACCGCCTCACACGTGGTTACGGCGATGAGGTGCTGGAGAGTGGCCAGGCCCGCGTGTCCCAGATCCGCGACGGTCGACCGCCCGAAGTGTCGGAACTCGAGGTGACTGCGTTTCTCGAGGGACTGCCGCAACGGTATCTTCGGTTGGTCGAGCCACGGACGGTCTACGACCACATCCGTCTGTCGCGCAACCTGGAACCGGACGAGCTCCGCATGACGCTCGTCAAGCAGGACGATGTGTGGGAGTTGAGCGTCGTCACGAAGGACCGCCCGAGAATCTTCTCCAATATCTGTGGTGTGCTGTCCTACTTTGGGATGGATATCGTCCGCGGACAGGCGATGAGCAACGCGCAGAAAGTGGTCCTCGACCTGGTCCGGTTCGTCGACGCCGACAGATTCCTCGCGCTCAACGAGGCGTCGCAGGCAGAGTTGACGCGTGTGCTGCAGGACGTCGTTGCCGGCGACGTCGACCTGCCTTCATTGCTCAAAGGGCGCGACGCGGCGGCGCGGTCCACGCGCGGCAAGACGCGGGTCTCGCCCGTCGTGCACTTCGACCACCACTATTCAGACCGCTACACGGTGGTCGAGTTGGGCGGCGCAAACCGGTGGGGGCTGCTTTACGCCATCAGCCGGGTCATTTCGGAGCACGGCTGCGACATCGACCTGGTCCTCATCGCGACCGAAGGTGACCGCGCAATCGATGTGTTTCACGTGACCCGGGACGGCAAGAAGCTGTCGCCCACGATGGAAGAGGAGCTACGAAGCGATCTGCTAGGGGTCCTCGGTCCGCGCGACGCGACGCCTTAGGTCCCCAGCCGCTGTGCTAGTGACAGTGCCCGTGTTCCGCAGACCACACCTGACCCGCGGGGCAGGCCACCTGCACCGAGGGCGTCGTCACGGTGAAGCTCAGGACTATCGCGACGAGGGCCGCCACCCCGACCCCCACGATGGCCAACCAGGCGAACGGACTCAGCGAGTGCGCCTTCTTTTCGCAGCACTGCTTGTATTTCTTCCCGCTGCCACAAGGACACGGATCGTTTCGGCCGACCTTCTCACGTGCCACGTCATGACCTCCAGAAAACCACGAGGCTCCTCACGGAGAGCGCCCGTATCCCCCCTGGTCCGCCGGGGTCAGTCAGTATACTGCGGGCCGCGGGACCTTGGCCCGACCAGTGGTGACGAGACCCATGCTCAACGACGCGCATTGTCACTTCTTTTCAGGAACCTTCTTCAGCGCGCTCAGCCCATCAGGCGCGCCACCCGGGGTGGATGCCGCGGTGGCGATTCCAGAGCAGCTTGGATGGGACCCACCGGGGACGCCGGAGATGCTCGCGGACCGATGGGTGCAGGCACTCGACACCCACGACGTGCATCGCGCGGCGCTGATGGCGAGCGTACCCGGCGACGAGGAGTCGGTGTCCGTCGCGGTCCGACGACATCCGGGTCGACTCGTCGGCCTGAGCATGGTAAACCCGACCCTCCCGGGGACCCCCGCGCGGCTAGCCCGCCTCTTCGGTCCACTCGGCCTGCGCTGTGCGTGTCTGTTTCCCGCGATGCATGGATTTCGGCTGGACGACGAACTCGTCGACGGCGTCTTCACGTCGGCCGCAGAGGCTCATGGCGTGGTGTTCATCCACTGCGGCGTGCTCAGCGTCGGTGTGCGGCGTAAGCTCGGATTGCCGACCCCGGTCGACATCCGCCTCGGCAACCCCCTCTCCGTTGTGCCGGTGGCGTCGCGCTATCCGATGGTGCCCGTTCTCATACCGCACTTCGGGGCCGGATTCCTCCGGGAAACGCTCATGGCGGCGGACCTGTGCCCGAACATCCATCTGGACACGTCCAGCTCAAATCGCTGGTTGGAATACTTCCCAGGACTGACGCTACGCGCGGTCTTTGAGCAGGCGTTACGGGTCTTGGGGCCAGACCGGCTCCTATTTGGCACGGACTCGTCGTGGTTCCCCCGCGGATGGCAGCGTGCGGTCTACGAGACGCAGCTCGCGATTCTCGACGACCTGGCGCTCAACGACGACGCGCGCCAGCACATTCTGGGCGCCAATTTTGACCGCGTGTTCGCCCGCGGCCCATCCGCCGCGTAGTGGTCCGTGGGGGAGCAGCGTGTGGGGTGAGAGTGCCGGTGCCTTCGGCTGGCGCTGAATCCAGCTGATCAGCGTTGTTCGTCGGTCACATGCTGGCTGCTAGACCACCAGCAGCAGTTTGCCGATGTGACTGCTCGCCTCCATGACCTGATGCGCGGTGGCGGCTTCGGAGAGCGGCCATCGGCGATGCACCACCGGACGGACACGCCCCGATTCAAGCAGCGGCCACACGCGCGCGCGCACGGCGTCGACCACGGCGCCTTTCTCCGCAATCGTCCGAGCCCGCAACGTCGTTCCGGTCACCACCAGTCGGCGCCTCATGAGCGTTGCAAGATTGATTTCGGTGCGCGCCCCACCCATCAACGCGATAATGACCAGGCGGCCGTCGAGGTTCAGCACCGCCAGGTTGCGTTCCAGATACGGGCCACCCACCATATCGAGAATCACGTCGACCCCTCCGGCCGCCGAGCGCACCGCCTCGACGAAGTCGACCTCGCGATAGTTGAACGCCCGCGTCGCGCCAAGCCTCTTGCACGCGTCGCACTTCTCAGACGAACCAGCGGTCACATACACGGTCGAACCCAGAGCGCTCGCCAACTGGATGGCCATGGTACCGATACCGCTCGATCCCCCGTGCACAAGCAGCGTCTCTCCCGGTGTCAGCCCGCCGCGCTCGAACACGTTCGCCCAGACCGTCAGGGCCACCTCGGGCAACGCCGCCGCATCCACGAGATCGACGCCACTCGGCACAGGCAAGCACTGCGGCGCGGGGACGGCACAATACTCGGCATAGCCGCCCCCTGCCAGCAGCGCGCACACCGGATCACCTTCACGCCATCCGGAGACTCCGGCGCCGAGCGCCGCGACCGTCCCGGACACTTCGAGGCCGAGAATCTCGGAGGCCCCGGCGGGAGGTGGGTACTCGCCGCGGCGCTGCATGCAATCGGCTCGATTCACACCCGCCGCCGCGACCTTGATCAGGAGCTCGCCGTCGCTCAACCCAGGCACGGGCTGCATGCCGACGCCCAACACCTCTGGGCCACCGGGCTCCCGAGCCTCAACGGCACGCATCGTTTTCGGAATCGTCGTCATTCTCCCTGGACTCCAATCAGTGGTGGTCCTGGCGCGCCCCGAGTCAGGCGGACGCTCCGCACGCGACACTAGTATAATCAGCGGAATCTGACAGCCTCGCGGCTCCTCGGCAGCGCCTCTTCATATGGATATCAAGGTCAAGCAGATCGGTCTCTGGCGCACGGAAGTGGCTCGCCGCCCCGGCGCCCTCGCGGACGCACTCGAGCCACTCGCACAGCAAGGCGCTGACCTCACCGTGGTCCGCGTGCGAGCCGCGGAGGGCCGCGCAAAGCGGAACGTGGTCGAAGTGTACGCCGGGGAGGGACGCCGGTCGGCCGCGATCGCCAGAGCGGCCGGATTCTCGTTATTGCCATCCACTACCCTCCTGATGCAAGGCGACAACTGGCCCGGATTCGCCTACGCCGTGGCCAACGCGGTGGCCTGGGCCGGCATCGGCGTGCTGGATCACGAGGCCGGCGTCGTGGACCGCCGATTCTCGTCTACGTTGACCTTCGCCACCGAGAGCGATGCCAAGCGGGCGGCGGCCGTCATCCGGCGAGTCATCCGCGCCGGCGCGCCCGAGCGCGGGGAGCCCCGGGAGCCCCGGGAGCCCCGGGAGCCCCGGGAGCGATGACCAGGCGTCTCCTCATCATCGGCTACGGACGCATGGGCAAGCTGGTCGATCAGCTGAGTGGGTCCTATGGCTTCGAGGTGGCGGGACGACTGGACATCGACAACAACCGCGGCGGCGCCGGAATCACAGCCGACCAGGTACGCGATGTCGACGTGGCGATCGACTTTTCGACCGCCGACGCGGTGCCCGACAATCTTCCGCGATTGGCGCGTCAGGGGGTCAACCTCGTTGTCGGGACCACGGGCTGGCAGGAACGGGAAGCGGACATGCGAAAAGTGGCGGACGAGGGCCGTATCGGTGTCGTCGCAGCCGCGAACTTCTCCCTGGGCGTGAACCTCTTCCTGGCCTTGACCGAACGCGCGGCCGAACTCTTTGCCCCACGAGAAGAATTCGGCGCGTGGGTCCATGAGATTCACCATGCCGCGAAGATCGACGCACCTTCCGGCACGGCACTGGCCATGCGCGCGGCGATGGAACAACACGGCTATTCCAGCGCCATCGACATGGCGTCGACCCGCGCTGGATCGGCGCCGGGCACACACACGGTCGGGTTCGACGGTCCGGTGGAGACCATCGCTCTCACACACACCACACGCGACCGAGCCACGTTCGCACGTGGAGCGCTCGAGGCGGCCCGCTGGCTCCACGGCCGCCGGGGGTGGTTCTCGATGCGTGACGTGCTGGGGCTCCACCCGTGACGGCGACATGGACTGGCTGCGGGACCGCGCTGGTGACACCGTTCGCCGCGAACGGTGCGCTTGACGAGCTACGGGTCCGGCGGTTGGCGGCTCGACAGGTCGACGCCGGGGTCAATTTTCTGGTGCCCTGCGGGACCACCGGCGAGAACCCGACCCTCACGCACGCCGAGCAGCGCCGCGTGGTCGAGTTGGTGGTGGAGGCCTCGGGCGGGCGGGTGCCAGTACTAGCTGGCGCCGGCGGGTACGACACACGTGCGGTCATCGACCAGGTGTCCGGCATGCGCGATGCCGGGGCGGACGGTATTCTGTCCGTCACGCCCTACTACAGCCGGCCCACGCAAGACGGACTCTTCCGGCACTACCTCGCCATCGCCGAGAGCACACCGCTCCCGATCATCGTGTACAACGTACCGGGCCGCACGGGTTGCAACATCGACGTCGACACGCTATGCCGGCTCGCTGAAATTCCCAACATCGTCGGCGTCAAGGAAGCGTCGGGCAACCTGCCACAGATGTGCGAGATCTGCGCTCGCGTGCCACCGGATTTTCGCGTGCTCTCTGGCGACGACGTGTTCACCGTACCGCTCATTTCAGTGGGCGGCGCCGGCGTCATCTCCGTCATCTCGAACGAGGTTCCCGGCGAGATGACCCAGCTCGTGTCGGCCGCACTAGACAACGACTTCATCACCGCGCGCCGCGTGCACACGCGGCTGCTCCCCCTGATGCAGGTCAACTTCATCGAAGCCAATCCCATCCCGGTCAAAGCGGCCATGGCTCACATGGGGCTGCTGGAGCCCTACTACCGGCTGCCGATGGTCGCGCCGCAACCGGCGTCGCACCACCGGATCGTGCAGGTGCTCGAGGCGTTGGCACTGCACCCGAGCGACAGCCCGGCCTGACATGGTTGAGCCAGCGTTCGACGTCGTGGACCTCGCGCGGTCCTTAATCGATATCGACTCGACGACACCGAACGAAGGTCGAGTGGCGCGATGGTTGGCGACCTGGCTACGCGCACACGACTTTCACGTGCAGGAGGACGCCGTCGAGGGCGATCGAATCAACCTCTATGTCACGGTTGCTGAGGCTGACGCCGACATCGTGCTGTCGACCCACCTCGACTGCGTCCCCCCTTTCTTCCCGAGCCGCATCGAAGGCGAGCTGCTGTACGGTCGGGGTGCGTGTGATGCCAAGGGAATCGCCGCCGCGCAGATTGGCGCACTGACCCAGCTCCGCGCGGCCGGGGAAACCCGAGTGGGCGCGCTGTTTGTTGTCGGCGAGGAACTCGGCAGCCACGGAGCCAGGGCGGCCGGCCGCGCGCCCCGGGGGTCACGCTATCTGGTCGATGGCGAACCCACGGACAACCGGCTGGGCGTCGCGACCCGGGGCGTCTACGGTGTGCGGCTCAAAGCCGTCGGCCGCGCAGCCCACTCGGCGCACCCGGAAGAGGGCGACTCGGCGATCGAGAAGCTCCTCGATGCCCTGCTCGCGCTGCGGACCCTCCCGCTACCCTCAGATCCGACGTTGGGGCCCACCAGCTACACCGTCGCCCTCATTGACGGCGGGGTGGCGCCAAATGTCGTGCCGCCGCATGCCACCGCGCAGGTCAGCTTTCGCACCGTAGGACCGGCGTCCACGGTACGAACGGCCCTGGAAGCGCTAACTGCCTGGGTCGAGGTCGAAGAGGTGGTGACGGTACCGCCGGTCCGTATGGCGACGCTGCCAGGTTTCGACAGGGCGGTCTTCGCCTTCACGACCGATATCCCGTTCCTCTCAACGTGGGGCACGCCGCTGCTCTTTGGGCCTGGCTCGGTGTTGGTCGCCCACACGGCAACCGAGCATATCCATGTCGACGCCCTGCAGGCCGCGATCGGTCACTACGCGCGAATCGCCATCGCACTGCTGCAAGCGCCGGCTCCGGTTACCGTCAGCCGCTAGTCACGTTCGAGTCTGACTCGGTGCAGCGGAATACGGGTCGTTGGTGTCTCGCCGTCGACCGGCGCTGCCGCGATCTGGTCCACGGCGTCGATCCCCGCGACGACCCGGCCGAACGCGGTGTACACGCCGTCCAACTCGGTCGCCTCACCCACCACGATAAAGAATGAGGTGGAGGCACTCGCCTCGTCGTCGCCGCGTGCCATCGACACCACCCCCTTCACGTGCCGGGTGTCGCTGAACTCCGGCGCCAACGTACCGACCAGCGCTTGTTGTTCTTCGGTCAGCGGCTCCCCTCGACTTGGGATGAAACCGGTCTGGATGACAAACCCGGGCGCGACGCGGTGGAACGCCATGCCGTCGTAGACGCCGGCGTCAGCCAGTCGCAGGAAGTTACGCACGTGCTCCGGCGCGACGTCGGCCAACAGCTCGAGTGTGATCGGTCCCGCGCCGGTCTCGAGCACGGCGCGGTAGGCGGCCAGTTCGCCGACGGTCTCGGTCGTAAACGGGGGTGGGGGAGGAGGCGCCCAGTCGCGAATCGTGGCGGCGATGATTTCAACGCGTTCGGTCGCCTTCCCGCTGGCGTCGACGGGCGTCTCGGAGATGCGGGACACCACCGGCAACCCCTCCGCGACTCGCCCCCAGATGGTGTGGTGACCGTCGAGGCCGGGCTGCGGCACCACGGTGATGAGGAACTGCGTCCCGTCGGAGTTCGGATCGCCTGGCACCCCGACGGCTGACACGGTGCCGGCGGTGTGCTGTTCGGCGCTCGGCTCGGCCGCCACCAACCCCAACCCGCCTTGTCCGTACTCCTCCCGACGCGCCGGGTCCTTGCTGAACGGGTCCCCGCCCTGGATGATCCCGCGGGTCACCATTCGGTGAAAGCTGGTGCCGTCCAGCCCGCCCTCGGCAACCTGCTGCATGATCAACCCGACATGGTTAGGCGCCGCCTCAGGCAACAGATCGATCACGAACCGGCCCGCCGTCGTCTCGACGACTACCTGCTTGCCGCGCATCTCTTCGATGGCGAGGGGCGACTCGAACAGGTCTTGGCCCTGGACCAATAACGCGGAGACCGAGCACAGGAGCACCGTCGCGAAGGAAACCCGTCTCACGTTAGGATCATACATAGGATGTCATTGCTAGAACACGAGACAGACGTGGACGCGAGTGCGCCATCACGGACCGGCCGGACGTTGCTCATTGTCCTGGTGCTGGCCGCCAGCGCCGCCGCGGCCTATTTCTTTGTCGTCCGGCCTGGTGACCCTGACGCGGCACCGGTGACCGCAGCAGCCGACCCACCGCCAGTGCGGTCACCGGCACCGCCGTCGCGCGAGCCTGCGCCGGAACCGGCGGACGAGCCGAGCGTGTCTGCTCCGGCGCCCCCGCCAACCGCGGAACCTGATCCGGCGCCGGTCGCCGGCGAACCCTCCGTACCTGAGTCACGGCTGGACCCGTTGCTACGAGTCTCCAGTGACGTGCCGGGTGCCTCGGTCTTTCTGGACCGGCGGTTCCTTGGCACCACCCCCTTCGAAAGCTCAGATGTGCC
>SXOW01000211.1 GCA_005778315.1 Acidobacteriota bacterium | reverse complement strand
GTTGAGCGCGGTCATTGTTGAGCGCGGTCATTGTTGAGCAAGGTTGAGCAAGACAGAGTCGAGCAAGACAGACCCTCTGAGGGAACCCGGCCGTTTCCTCAGGGGGTTTTTCGCAAGTGCAGAGACGGAAGGTGACGATGACGGTTCTTGGCAGGCGGACCGAACAGAAGACCATTCTTGCCGGGACTGTGGTGATGCTGGCGCTGGGCGGCGCGGGGCCTGCGACGGCGCAGATCAATGCTCGCGACGTGCCCGTCGCGACGCAGCCGCAACAGCGATTCAGCCGGGGTCAGGACGTGCAACCGGTCTTCGACGGGTGGTCCCGCAGGGACGACGGCGGGTACACGTTTCATTTCGGGTATTTGAACCGCAATTATGCCGAGCGGCCGCATGTGCCAATCGGCGAGGCCAACTTCTTCTCCCCTGGTGAGCCCGATCGGGGTCAGCCGACGTATTTCTATCCTCGGCTCAATCGCTATCAGTTCGAGGTCGTGGTGCCGGCCAGCTTTCCGCGGGACGCAGAACTCGTGTGGGAGTTGACCACTCATGGCAGCACGCAGCACGCCTATGGGTGGCTGCAGGCTGAGTGGGAGATCGACGTGAACACGATCACGTCGAACAACGGCACGGCGTTTGGCCGTGGTGTGGACGAAATGTATGGCAACGGCTGGCCGTCGGTGAGCGTGGAAGCCAGCCGGTCGTCGGTTCGGGTTGGCGAGCCTGTGACCCTCACCGCTCGAGTCACAGACGACGACCTGCCGTCTCCGGTAGACGAACCTGATCCGGACGCAACCGCACGCCGTCGCGACCCCACGCTGGTTCCGCCCGATGACGCGCCGAAGATTCCTGACAACATCCCGCAGTACACAAGGCCGGCCCCGACCCGCAACCATATCTCCGTGCGTTGGCTGGTCTATCGAGGTGGCGCTGACGCGACGTTCGAGCCCTACGGATACCAGAAGTGGGAGGATGGCATGCCGGGCGACGGCTGGACGTCGGCCACGATCGAGTCCACGGTGACGTTCGACGAGCCGGGGACCTACGTGCTTCGAGCGTTCGCCAGCGACGCGATGCTCATCGCCCACGGGAACGTCACCATTACTGTCACCGAGTAGGGCCGCTTGACGTAGCCCCCGTCCGCATCTGCAGATTCTCCCACTCATGCTGTCGCATAGCCTGGTCACGCGCGAGTGCGGGCTGCCTCCCCGGTGCCGATCCAGACCGGAGAAAACTGGTGGTTCGGACACGACATGGCGCACGCCTTGGCTGCCGGAGCCTGCGACTGCTGTATGCCTGATCTGATGAAGATCGGCGGCGTGACCGGCTGGCTACGCGCGATGGGCCAGGCCGAGGCGGCCTCGGTGCCGGTCTCGAGCCACCTGTTCGTTGAGGCGAGCGCCCACGTATTGCCGGTCACCCCAGGCGCCCAGTATCTGGAGTATCTGGATCTGGCTGGTGCCGTGCTCTCCGCCCCCCCGCGGCCCGTCGATGGAACCCTCACCGCGCAGGGGCCGGGCCTCGGGATGGAGTGGGACGAGGCCGCGGTCGCCCGTTACGCGTATTAGCGGTCCGTCGGCCTGCTGCTGGCGCCGTGGCGCCGCCCTTCCGGCTTGGCTCACGCCAGTTCTCGCAGCAGCAGCACGACCGAGCCGATCGGCAGATCGACCTCGATTTTCAGAGGTAGACGGCGGGTATCGTCCGACACCCAGAGATCCAGCCGTCGGTCGACTGGGCCAACGCCATCCTCGACCACTCGGATCGATGCCTGTCTGGCCATCTGGGTGCCGAGGCTGGTCCTGATTTGCTCCCTCCCACCCACGGTGACCACCACCGTGTAGAGCTTGCCGCCGTCGCTCACGGGGATGCGGAACTCGCCAGGTGCCCACGGCATCGCGCGCATGACGTACAACGCCGAGAGGGCGTCCTGCACCCCCATGGGCACGGCCAGCTCGCGGGTGACCACCGTGGCGGTGCGGATCTCGTAATGAGCTCGCTGCGCGGCACGGTCGAACCGGGTTACTTTGGTGCGCTGCCGCCTCCCCTCCTCGCTGTGGATGGAGCCCTCCAGCGGGAGGAGCGTGCGCGCATCGACGAGCGTGTCGGCCCGGTAGTAAAGCTGGTACAGTCGCGAGAGGGTCTCCGAGAGGCGGGCTTCCCCGACCACCCCAAACGCGAGTCCGTCTGGCGTCCGTTGCTCGGTCACCTCCAGGGTCACGGTGCCAGCGGTCAGAGCGGCCAGCATCGCTGACCAACGCACGTCGTAGGTCAACCGCTCGCCCGCGCGGAACGGTCCCGACTGTGCCGCCGCGGGCCACCCGCCGATGCCCGCCAGTAGGCCGGTCACCAGCAGGCCCGCGCATAGTGCTCTAATTTGTGTGTTGGCCACGTTTCTCGCGAAGCATCATAGTCTGGCTCCGTCCTGTGGGCGAGGGAATTTGGATAGAGGCATGTCAGAGGGACTAATCCCGCCGGCCACCGGTCCCGTCCGGTGTCTCGGCCGAGCCAGAGGCGCGCGCGGCAAGAAAGACCGCAGTCAGCAGACTGGTAGCGCCGATCGGGACCAACACGATGCCGAGACCAGGGTCGCCGCCATAGACGGCTAGGCCGGCTGTGAAGAACCCACCTGGGAGCAGCACGCTGGCCCCAATCAGGCACCAGGAGATCCTGGCCCGGTTCAGAGTGGCGAGCTTTGGGAGGTATGGCACGGAAAGGGCGAAGGCGATGTGAACCAACCCCAGCAGCGCCCCGTGCGCGTGGGCCAGCGTCCACATGAGTCGCCGCGTTTCGTTCTGCACGTCCAGGTAGAGGCCCACCTTGAAGCCGTGCAGCAGTTCGAGCCCAAGACCGAGCAGCAGGAAAACGAGCAGCGACCACCAGCCGAGCCGAAGATGTCGTCGGGTGTAGTTCATGGCTGGCGTCACTACTCTCTGAGAAAGACACCGCGCCGATCGCGTTGATCGAAGAGTCGACGCATGGCGTCGATCCGCGGCAACCCCTCCTGGTCGACGAGCAGTTCGGGCTCGCGCCGCTGTCGGGAGCGTGGATCAGCCCGCCATGTCTGGAGGAGTCTGACGGCGACCTCGGCACGCGCCGCCTCGGGCGCCACAAAGTCGTATGACAGGCTCGGGTTGCCAGGCAAACTGCGGAGCGATCGGGCCGCGATGAATCGGACTGCCTCGTAGGGGTCACCCAGCGCTTCGGCGAGGTGCGGCGTCATCCAGCTCGTGCCAGACGTGTCCTGGGCCGGGCCCCAGCCCATCGCCTGCGCGGTGATCGCGCGTAGCCCGGCATCACCCCTGAGAAGCCAGAGCGGCCCCGCTGCAACCGTGCGGTCGTCCTCGTCCAATGGCGGCGCTGGCGTGCCATACCACTCGTCAAGACGGTCGGCGGTCCAGGCCACGGTCTTGTCCAGGTGGCAGAGGTTGCAGGCGTTCGGTCGTCCCAGCGCCACCGATTCGGTGGCCGACGGGCTGCTCACGGTGTGGCTCCGAATGGTCTTGAGGAGCCCGTAGCTGGTGTAGGGCATGTGGCAGTTGTAACACCGGCTCCCGGTTGAGTCGGCCCCGTGCCGAGTGTGTGCGGTGACCTGGTCGGCCATCGGTTCATGACACTGCAGACACGCCTGGTTCCCCTGCCCCTGGGTTGACACCTGGTGGGTGTCTGCCCACTCCGCGACGGACCGCGCATCGTCGCTCGGCTTGTGCATCTCGTGACAGGAGAAGCAGCTCAGGGTGCGGTCAGGGTGCGTGGCTTCGCGGAAGCACGGGGAATCGAGGAGCCCGTTGTACTCGCGGCCGGACACCCGGATCATGCCATCCGGCCAGAACGAGCCCCTGACAAAATCCGGGTCGGTCTGTACGAACGCAGTCATGGCCGGCGATGTGCGATCAACCGAGGGTTGAGCGACGAATCGCGTGTCTCGCAATTCATCCCCGGGTCGATATGGCAACCCGGCGGCATTGGCCTGCCGTTCGCCGGCCTGGTCGTAGAATTCCCACACACTGTGGCATTGTCCGCACACCTGTGACGACCGCTGTGGATCGAGCCGGGTCGGGAGGACGATGGTGGGGTCGCCGGCCTCTGCCGGGTCAAGGTGAAGACCATAGCGCCGGAGGGGGTTCCGATTCGCCTCAACGTGCGCCTGTCCGGGGCCGTGGCAGGATTCGCAACCGACGCCGAATTCGGCGACCGTCGTCCCGATGGTCTGGGTGTCGAACGGCTCCGAGCGGTAGGGCGTGTCAAAGGCGGTCTTGCCCCGTGTGGTGTGGCATGCGATGCAGATCGCGTTCCAGTGGCCGTCCAGCATGGCCAGCGATTGCCCCGGCGGGTGCAGGACTACCGCACTGCGCGGCACCCATCGCGCTTCCTTGAGCAAGTAGGCGGCCGGCAGGATATTCAAGCCCCGGTCGTGGCCGGTGGCATACCAGTAAATGTTCTGATGGTGTGACCCGGTGATCATGACCACCTGGCGCTTGATGCGGGGTCGCGACTCGTTGCCTTCCCATCCAGGGTCATCGAATTCCGCCCAGAACTCGTCGCCAACCCGGCTCAACACCATCGGCTCGAAGTGCGTGTCCTCGACCCGCACCCCGTCGAAGTCGGCACGCACAGTGTCGGGCGTCGCCACCTGCGTCATCGTGCGATGAAACGAGCCGTACCAGCTGTCGTATTCAGCCGGATGACATGCCTGGCATGTCTCGGAGGAGACATATCCGTCGGCGTGGACCTCGATAGGCCGGTTGGTGATGCGCGATTCCGGGACCGGGGGGGAGAAGGACACGACGGCCGCCAGGCCCAAGGTGGCGGCGGCGAGTAGCAGCAGCGCGATCGGCAGGTGACGCCGGAGGCCGGAGGCAGTGGCCTCACGCGCGGGGCCGGCAGGCGGCTCCTGTCGGCGTCCGCGTCGGGCGGTCATGTCGGGAGGCGGGGACTGACGTGTGACGGGGCGCGCCGACGGTGCGCCCCGTCACGGATACGCTGATCCTAGTTGCCGGCGAAGCAGTAGAAATAGCCGTTGCCACCGGTCGCCTGCAGGTTGGCCTGGCTGCAGC
>SXOW01000210.1 GCA_005778315.1 Acidobacteriota bacterium | reverse complement strand
TTCGACACCTGTTGCTGCGCGGTGGTCTGGGACGGTGATGGCTCCATATCGAACGCCAGGACTGACCCTCCAAGGGCAAGAGACATAATCCCAGCAGTCAGCCCAACCAGTAGTTTCCGTTTCACTTTGCTGTTTCCTCTCAGATCTTGTTCGTCGGGACTCTTCAACGCGGGATTGGCGGCCTGCAACCTCGCTTCCGCTCTATGGAAACGGTAAAACTTTGTCGATTCTTCGTCAATATGGCTCTTATTACCTGTCATATTGACATACATTACTCTGTACTGACCCCAGTATGACGAAGTTCTAGCGACATCCACCTCGGCTAGGGGCCTCCCCAATGCCGTAGCTGGAGCAGAAGGAAGTGGACGGCGATGGACTGGAGATTGTCGGAATCAGAGGCTGCGGCGCCTGGGTCAGGCGGAGTAACGTCATTCATGGATCGACTCCAGGGCCGTCTTCGCAGTGGCGGTGCCCCGATCGAAGGATTCTCCTTTCTCTCGGACGCCAAGGAAATGTTGCGGATCAGCCGGGAAATTGAGGCCGAATGGGTGACCGGCCCGGCCCCCTCGGCGGTCTACGTCGGCTTCCAGAACGATGCGAAGTTCGAACTGGAGACTGATCGCTACAGCGAAATAAAGCGACTTGGTGTCTCCGTATACGCGTTCGGGGAGGGCCAGCCAAAGAGCGCCCAAAACGGCGCTACCACCTGGGTAAGCCTGCCCCCCGATCGCCGCAACCTCGAAAACCAGTGGTATCTCGTAACCAGAACCCCGGAGCCTGTTGCCTTCGTGGGTTGGGAGGTTTCGGACGACTCGCTCTGGGGTCATCACGGCGCCACTCATCCGGACAAGCGCTTCGCCGGGTTCGTGTCACAGGATCCTCGTGTGGTTTTCGCGATCACGAGTCATCTCGACATCGTCCGCGCGTCCAACCGCCCCGCTTCCAACTCTGGGGAAGCCTCTGGTGACGGCTCGCTGCGCGACCTGCTCTCCGGCATAGCTCCACGACGTCTAGGTCTGCTCGTCGACGACGGCAAGCGCTCGGCCGTGACACGCGTGCTCAACTCGATCGTGAGCGCGGGCCCGATCCCGAACTGCGACCTCTACCTGTACGACCTTGCCTCGGCCTCTTACCTCGTCGACCCCTATCCCCGCTCCGACGACCGGCGGCCACTCGAGGCTGCATACGTGCGAGCCGCGATTGGGCGTCCCTATCTGGCGGATCGCATGGAACAAGTTCCAGCGGACGGCAGCGTGTTTGCGGTTCTGCCGACCGGAGTCGGCTTTGACGACCTCGGTGAGTGGTCGAACCGTCTCGGACTCGACGCGGTTGTGATCCCCGGCGAGTACGAGCACGCCGGACTGCTGGACCGCCTGCGGGGATACACGCTTGACGTGCTGCGGTCTGCCACCGGGGCATCGGTAGTGATCTCACCTACCGCTGGGGCACCGCGCCTGCTCCGGAGTCTTGCATAGGAGCGCATTATTTCACGCTTTCTCCCGGGGTTCTGCAAGGAGACCGCCGCGTGACACATGCCGGCTGATTCGTCGATTAGCGGCGTTTCTATCGTTGTCGAGGAGACTGATATGGCAGAGCAGGGGCGACTGCGTCGGGTCAATATCGTGGCCGGCGCCGTCCACGCCGGTCAGGCTGCCGCGGTCCTCGCGCTGGCGAACGGGTTCTCACTCCCGGTGACGGGAACATTCATGGACGGCCCCCCCGGCACTTCGCCGGTGGCGTCCGTTGTCCTGTTTGAATTCCCATTCGCGTGGGGGGTGGCGGGGTTCCTGTTCCTTTCGGCCCTTGCCCACTGGATCGTCGCCGGGCCTCGTGTCTATCCGTGGTACCTAGCGAATCTCGCGCGCTCGCGAAATTACGCGCGCTGGATAGAGTACTCGTTGAGTTCCACGCTCATGATGGTGCTCATCGCCTTGTTGACCGGCATCAGCGACGGTGCCGCGCTCGGAGCGATTGCAGGCGTCAACGCGTCGATGATCCTCTTCGGGCTGTTGATGGAGCACTACGAGCGGCCCGGTCGCCCCGGCTGGCTCCCCTTCATTTTTGGTTCGATCACGGGGATCGTCCCGTGGCTCGTCGTGGGCCTGTACCTCTGGAGCCCTCAGGTGTCCGCGACGCCTCCCGCCTTCGTCTTCGGGATCTACGGTTCGCTCTTTCTGTTCTTCAACGTATTCGCTCTGAACATGGTGCTGCAGTACCGGCAGGTCGGTCGGTGGCGTGAGTATCTCTTTGGAGAGCGCGTGTACATCCTGCTGAGCCTGACGGCGAAGTCAGCGCTCGCCTGGCAGGTATTCGCCGGCACGCTGGTCCCGGCGTCGTAGGGCATGCCGTTGGCGCAGTCTGCTGGTATTCGAGAGCGCGTGAGTAGTGACGCGTGACAACCTTCGAACGGAGGAACTGGAGATGTCGGAGGAGGGGAGAGAACCATACGAACTCTGCGGGATGGTCACCGTGGAATCGTTCGGTGGCGTGGCATCGCTCAGCAAATGGTGGTCGAATCGCGATCACGCGGAGGTGCTGCAGTTCGGCCGCAAGGGGATCGCTACGGTGCTTGATCAAGGCGACGTCATCACCGAAGCCGAACTCGTCGGGTTGCTCGACTCGGCGTGGAGTTCTGCGCTGCTCTCGGCCTTCGCCCGGCGTCAGATCTTTCAGCTGGTGATGCGGCACTACCAGGAGCAGCCGGCGGAACTCTGGTCGCCAGGTCTCGACATGCGGGACTAGCCGGGTTGCTGCGGGAGGGACCGCCCCGCGGTCATCTCCACAGGTGAGGTCGATATGACGGTGATATTCCCATTCCGTGACCGGGTCATCCGGAGTACGAACGACCTGTTCGCTCATGCCCCGTATCCTCTCGACCGCACGGGTCAGTACAGTGGCGACGCCGGTCTCTTTGGTCCGGACTGCGTCACGTGGCCGGTGATGGGTGACGCGTCGGTCTTTGTCGGAGGCATCCGTGCGCTGCTCGTGCAGGCCGCGCATCCGGAGGTTGTCGCTGGGGTGTTTGACCACTCGCGGTTCCGTGATGATCCGCTCGGGCGCCTCTCTCGCACGTCCGCCTACGTCACAGCCACCGCCTTTGGGGCGCTGCCTGAAGTCGAACGTGCGGTCGCTATCGTCTCTCGCTCGCACCGCCCGATCAGCGGCCTCTCCCCACGAGGTCGCGAGTACTCTGCCTCGGCACCCGCGCTGGCGGCGTGGGTCCACAACGCGCTCGCTGACTCATTCCTGAGTGGCTACCAGCATTTTGGCCCGCGAAAACTCACGCGGCGCGAGGCCGATCAGTTTGTCGCAGAGCAAGCCCGGGTCGGCGCCCTCCTTGGCGCGGCCCCCCTGCCGCTGACTGCAGCATCGCTGGCGGCCTGGTTGGACGCTGTGCCCGAACTGGCGCCGTCTAGCCAGATGGTGGAGGCGGTCGGATTCCTTCGCTCGCCGCCGCTCCCGCTTCCAGTGTGCCTTGTGTACCGCATCCTGTTTGAGGCCGCAGTGGCCACGCTGTCGCCTCGGATTCGTTCGATTTTGGGCCTGCGTGTGCGACCTGGAGCCCGCGCGGCGGGATTGGCAACGGTGCGGCTGCTGCGTTTGGCGCTGGGCTCTTCGCCATCGTGGCGGCTTGCGATTGAACGCGCGGGTGCGCCGGTGCCACCCGGCCTGTTTCACCAGCCGCTTCCCCCGGATCAACCTGACGTCGTCGGATCGGCATGAGTCGCTAGCGATTGATTCCTTTGCTCCTATGGGAGTTCGTGGTCGGATAAGTCGCTTCATGCAGTCATCGGTTGCCCTTGAGGGGGTCATGACTTGGTCACTATGACGATGACGCCATCAATCTTGACGAAGATTCGACGAATGAATATGGTCAGTTGATTCAGTACACCATTCGTGCTGCCGCACTCGCGACCGGCGTTTCTGGCGACCGTATCCGAACGTGGGAACGCCGCTACGGGGTGCCCTCGCCCGCACGCAGCAGCACAGGGCGCCGTCTGTATGAAGAGAGCGACCTCGCGATTGTCCGGCGCATGGCGGCGCTCGTCGATTCCGGCCTGAGCGCCGCCTCGGCGGCCAAGGCGGTGCACGAAGAGGCTGCTCAGCTGATTGTTCATGCGGAGCGCGCACCTGTAGTCGACCCACTCGTGATCGCCCTGGTCGATAGCGCGGCAACCCTGGACGAGTGGGCCCTGATCAAACGGCTTGACGCTGCAGAACGATCGCTGGGGATCGAGGCTGCGATGGAGCAGTTGGCATTCCCAGCGCTCGTGGAGGCAGGACGTCGATGGGAGCGATCTGACACCATCGTGGCCGGGGAGCACATCTTGACGGAGGTGATCCGCTCGTGGCTTGCGGTGCATTCCCGCGCACTTCCCTTACCTCCCCCCGACGCGCCGTCAGTGCTGGTCGCCTGTCCCGAGGATGAGCGCCATGACCTGGGTGCGCTTTCGCTCGCGTTGCTCCTCCGTCAGGCCGGACTGCGGGTCGCCTACCTAGGCGCAGACGTGCCCACAACTGCGCTTGTCGATGCCGCTCGCGCGAAATCCTTCGACGCGTTGTGCCTCTCCATCACGGGCGTGTCGTCCTTGCCTGTTGCGCGGATTGCGCTCAGCGCGCTGCTCTCAGCGGGAGGCGGGATGCGGCTGTATGTCGGGGGACAGGGTGTTGCGCGGGCTTCCAAAGCCGAGGCGGAACTCCTTCCGGCGGTGCGACTTCCCGCGTCGGCCGCGGCCGCGGCTTATTTTATTGTCGCCCAGCTGAAGAAACCACGTGGCGACTGATCTCCCTCTTGTGGGTGCTGTGTTCGAGCACCCGGTTGGGTGATTGCGATGCGTCGCGGATCCAGGTACCTCGGCTCGCGTGGGCCAAGCAGATCAGCGACGAGAGTTCACAACCGAGGTTCCGTGTCTAGTGAAGATCGCTCGTCACCCGCCCTGTGAACACGATCTGGTGGGTGCGCCGTGATATGCGGCTGCACGACAACGCAGCGCTGCAGGCAGCGAGTCGATCAGGCGCCCCAATACCTGTGTTCGTGCTGGACGAGCAGGTACTGGAGGCTCGTTACCACCGGAATGCGACGCGGCGAATCGCATTCATGACCGACGGGCTGCGTGCCCTCGATGCCGGTCTTCGCGCTCTGGGTAGCAGACTCATCGTCCGGGAGGGCCGTGCGGCTGAGGTGCTCAGTGCCGTCGCGGCGGAAGTCGGCGCGACAGAGGTGTTCGCGGCTGCAGATGTGACGCCTGCCGGTCGTCTGCGCGAGACGCAGGTCGCGCGCCGGCTGGAGCTGACGCTCCTGCCCGGCATCGGAGTCCGTGCAGTGGGCTCAGTTACCAAGCAGGACGGGTCTGGATACGCTGTGTTCGGCGCCTTTCGCCGCTCATGGCTCTCGTCTTCCGGTCCACAAACGGCTGCCCTCATTAACGCACCCCCTCGCCTACCGGCGATTCCCGGGAGCGTCACCGGGATTGACGTGACCGGCGTGCCAGTGCGCGGCTTCCCGGCGGGGGAAGTCGAAGCGCTGCGGCGACTCGACCGGTTCATGGCGACCGAGATCGATGGCTATGCCGAGGGACGCGACCGCCCCGCCCTCGATATAACGGCTGCGCTTTCGCCGTATCTCAAATTCGGCATGCTCTCACCGCGACTGGCGGCCGCTCGAGCCATTGAATGCGGGTCGGGTGAAGAACGAGACGGCGCGAGCCGCTGGCTTGATGAGCTGCTCTGGCGAGAGTTCTACCTGGACGTCGTCTATCGCCAACCGGAGGTCCTGCGCGAGGAGTTCAACCCGCGTCTGCGCGGGATCCCGTGGGTTAACGCCGTGAATGACATCGAGGCGTGGAAGGCAGGCCAGACCGGCTACCCGTTCGTGGACGCCGGGATGCGGCAGCTTCAGCACACGGGATGGATGCACAATCGCGCCCGGATGGTGACCGCGTCGTTCCTCGTGAAGAACCTCCTGTGCGACTGGCGGATCGGTGAGCAATGGTTCATGGATCAGTTGCTGGACGGGGACCCTCCGTCGAACAACGGCGGGTGGCAGTGGGTCGCCGGCACAGGCACCGATGCAGCACCGTATTTCCGAGTCTTCAACCCGGTAGTCCAGGGACGACGATTCGATCCGACGGGGGAGTATGTCCGCCGCTGGGTGCCGGAACTGGCGGGAGTCCCCGGCGGAGGCGTCCATGAGCCGTGGAAGCAAGGCGCGGTTGCGACGGCGGGCTATCCTGCGCCAATCGTCGAAATCGGCGGAAGCCGGCGGCGAATGGCGGCGGCGTACGCCGAAGCCCGGAGTCGAAACGCCTCGATGTACATCGAGTCGGGCCCGTGACATGCCCCGGTATTCATACCACCTGGAGCGTTAGTGTTTCGTCTCTGAGCAACGGTGCTCCAGCCACGACTCCGGGTGCCGGGGAACGGTAACCGAGCGAGCTGTGCGGGCGGAT
>SXOW01000209.1 GCA_005778315.1 Acidobacteriota bacterium | reverse complement strand
TTTTTGTCGACTCTCGAGGTAACCCGCAAAACTCAGGGTTCGTCGATCAGCATTCATTTTCTTTGTCTGCATGGCGTGGTTCCCTGCTCGGCGAATGGCCGACGTGCGCACGTGCGCTGACCTGGAATCAAGCTGTGAGCCTACCGCGAGCGGTGTGGATGGTTCAACCACGGTCGGGGTTCGCCGCCGGCGGCGAGCCGCCTTGCGCCATGCCAAGGGACCATCGATAATCGGCGCACGAGATCGCGAACGTGGAACGCGCGTCTGCCCAGGTGGGCGAAGGGGACCGGTCACAATGTCACGAAGCCGAGCGGTGAAGCATGTGGGCGGGATGGCCGCATGTCTGATGGTGATCACGGGCCAGGTGTCCGCCCAGGACTTTGCTCCAGGCTACGTTGATCCGGCACCGCTCCTGCAGGCGGTGGCGGCTGAGATCGGAGAGCCGAATCTGACCTGTATCACCTACTCCGGCAGCGGCTACAGCGGCGCGGTTGGCCAGACCTTTGAGAACGCCGTCAATATCGACTGGCCACGTATCGATTCGATGGCCAACTATACGCGGACCATCAATTGGGAAGCCGGTACGAGCAAGGAGACGTTCGACCGCGTACCGGGATTGAATCCCGCCTCGTGGAAGTACGGCATGGGCTGGACGGGTGGAACACCGACGCAGCAGGCGACCCGTCAGACCCACATCGTGAATGGCGAGTTCGCCTGGCACATTGATGGCGATGGTGCGGCCGTCGCGGTGCCGCCAGAGTTGGCGGAGGTGTACCGGTTGGAAATGTGGATGAACCCCCACGGGTTCTTGAAAGCGGCGCGATTGCCGGGGGCCGACCCTGTCGCATTCTGGCGCTGGGAGCAGATCGAGAAAGGCCGCGATGGCAATGTGGTCAGCCCCGAGAAGATGTATGTCGTCGCGATCACGATGTTCGGGAAGTATCGAGTTGATGCCACCATCAACCCCCAGAATCAGATTCAGCGGATCAAGACCACGGTCAACCTCCCCGCGCTGGGCGACTTCAACATCGAGCATGAATCGACCAATCAGGCCACGTTTGGCAATGTGAAGTGGCCCACAGCGTGGCATTCGCACCAGGGGTGGGACGACAACTGGCAGTTCTACCGCAAGAGCACGGGTCACAACGCGTATGGCGGGTCTTTCCCGGACGTGCAGCCGAACGTCTGTGACGATGCGGTCCCGGTGCCGCCGACGGTGGCCCAAGCGACATTCCCGGAGGCGGTGACGGTCGAGGAGCTGGCCGATGGTGTGTATCTGCTGGGCGGTGGTCCCGCGAACAGCTACATGGTGGAGTTCGACGATTTCGTGGCGGTGTTCGAGGCGCCAGGAGACGAGGCGCGCAGCTTGGCGGTGATCGAGGCGGTGGCGACGCTGGCGCCGAGCAAGCCGATCCGGTGGTTGATCAGTTCGCACCCGCACTTCGACCACATCGGCGGGCTGCGGACGTATCTCCACATCGGGGCCACCATCGTGACGCATCAACAGAACCTCGAGTTTCTCAACAGCGACGTGTTGAGCTACGAGCCGAGGACGGTCGAGCCTGACATCGTGGCGAAGTGGCCTCCGACCGAGTTGGCCGAAGGCTAACACTACGAGGCGATCCAGGAGAACTATGTGATTGCCGATGATTCCCGGATTCTTCGGATGTACTACGTGCAACCGCTTCAGCACGTGACCGGCATGCTGATGGCCTTCCTGCCCGCGGAGGGCATTGCGTTTCAGGCCGATCTCTTCGATACGCATGAGCCGCCGCGCGCGGCCCAGCTACCGGCGATGCGCAGCCTGTCCAATCAGGTGGAGCGCATGCAACTGCACGTGCGGACGCTGGCCCCGGTGCATGGTCGGCCGGTGCCCTGGACGGCCTTCGTGACCGCCCTCAACGCCTTGTCGGCACGGAATTGACCCGCTTCGCCGGTTGGGCCGTGGGACCCGGAGGTTTCGTGCGCGTCGCGGATGTCGCGTGCGGGCTCGAAAGATCAGCAATAGTGCACCCGCGGGAGGCATTCGGGGCTATGATGGGCGTACCGGTGGGTGCAGGGGCAGCCAGCGCTGATACGGCCAAGGGCTTGCACCCGCCCTCGCACGATGAGGTCGCCGCAACCCAAGCGGATTCGCCGTAGCTGAGCCGATCGAATGGAGACCCAGACAGTGGCAAGACCCGGTCCCATAGCTCGTTCCAGAATCAGATGGTTGGTGGTCCTGGTGGGTGTCTTGGCGGTCTTTGGCCGGCAGGACAACCTCGCCGCGCAAGCGTCGGAGCAGCCGGGCGAGATGACCGCCTCGTCGGCTCGCGACGTGCTCGATCGGTATTGTGTTCGCTGCCATAACGACAGGACGCGCGTGGCCGGGCTTGCCCTCGACACCACCGACCTGGCGCACGTGAGCGACGAGGCCGAGACCTGGGAACGTGTCATCGTCAAGTTGCGAGGCCAGACCATGCCGCCGGCTGGCGGTCCCCGGCCTGACCAGGCGACCTACCACGCCACGGTATCGTGGCTCGAGTCCCAGATTGACGCGGTCGCGCTGGCCGCGCTCGACCCCGGGCGCGGCGAGACCTTTCATCGCCTCAACCGGGCCGAGTATCGCGCCGCCGTTCGTGACGTGCTCGCGGTGGATGTCGACGTCGCTGCGTTGTTGCCGGCGGACAATACCTACGAACACGGGTTCGACAACAGCGGGGAGATGCTGTCGATATCACCCG